>NZ_CP157793.1:3895000-4170000 GCF_040110915.1 Stappia sp.
CGCCCAACGCCGCGTCGCAAGCGGGCGACACGCCGGCACAATCGGTTTTCGCGACCCTCACGAGCGGCCCGGAGGCGATCCCGCGCGGCGGCTGGAGCTACCCGCTCGCCGTCGCCGTTTCGGCCGCCGCCCATGGACTCAGCGCCGATGCGGTGCGCTTCGCCTATCTGCATGCCTTCGCCGCCAATCTGGTGTCGGCGGCCGTGCGTGCCGTGCCGCTCGGCCAGACCGACGGCCAGCGCGTGCTCAACCGGCTCGGCCCCGTGCTTCGACAGGTCGCCGAGGAGGCCGGAACCGCATCGCTCGACGAGATCGGCGGCTGCGCCTTCGCCGCCGACATCGCCTCGATGAATCACGAGACCCAATACACCCGGCTGTTCCGCTCCTGACCGGAGCGCCGGGCGCCCGCAGGAGGAGACCGCGCCATGACATCCCAGATCGGACTTGGCCCCACCGGACCTGGCCAGCACGGACCTGTTCGCATCGGCATCGGCGGACCCGTCGGCTCCGGCAAGACCGCGCTGATGGACGCCCTGTGCAAGCGTCTGCGCGACCACTATCAGATCGCGGCGATCACCAACGACATCTACACCAAGGAGGACGCGGAGTTCCTCACCCGCTCCGGTGCGCTGGAGGCGGCGCGCATCCGCGGCGTGGAAACCGGCGGCTGCCCGCACACCGCGATCCGCGAGGACGCCTCCATCAATCTCGCCGCCGTGGCCGACCTGGAGGCGGCCTTTCCCGGCCTCGACATGATCCTGATCGAATCGGGCGGCGACAATCTCGCCGCGACCTTCTCGCCCGAACTCGCGGATCTGACGATCTACGTCATCGACGTCTCCGCCGGCGACAAGATCCCGCGCAAGGGCGGCCCCGGCATCACCCGCTCCGATCTGCTGGTGATCAACAAGACGGATCTGGCCCCGCTCGTCGGCGCCTCGCTGGAGGTGATGGACCGCGACGCGCGCGCCATGCGCCGCGACCGCCCCTTCGTCTTCACCAACGTGAAGGACGGGACCGGCGTCGAGGCGGTTCTGGCGTTCCTGATCGCGCGCAGCGGCCTCCCCGACCGGATCGGCGCGACCGCTGCGACACACCCCGCCGAGACCGTCTGACCGCCCACCGCCAAAGCCCCCTTTTCCCGCCCCGCTCAATCGCTTAGGGTCGCATCGACGGCACGGCGGGACGGGAGACAGACGCGCCATGATGTTCGATGGCATCAACCTTCTGGCGGTGCTGGCCGCCGGGATCGCCTCCTTCGCCGCCGGCGCGGCCTGGTATGGCGTGTTGGGTCGCCTGTGGATGCGGGCGGCCCGACTGGAGCCGGACCGCACCCGCCTCTCCGCGGGACTGGCCGTTGGCACGCTGGTCTGCCTGCTGCTGATGGCCTTCGTCTTCGCCGGCGTGATCTATCACGCCGGGCCGGTCACGGTGGCGAACGGCCTGCTGTCGGCAAGCCTGATCTGGGTCGGCTTCATCGCCACATCGCTGATCGTCAATCACCGCTTCCAGCGGCAATCCTGGAGCCTGACGCTGATCGACGGCGGCCACTGGTTCGCCGTGCTGCTGGTGCAGGGCGCGGTGATCGGCGCCATCGGCGGGGCCGGATGACGGAGCGTCCGCGCCGGCCGGTTACGGGTTGATCCCGAGGCTACGAAAGAACGATCCCTGCGAAGTGGACGCCCCCGTTCGTCAACTTCATAATGCGCGGCGACAACGAGGTCCGCCGGGGATCAGGGCGACCTGTTAAGACATTTGGGAGGATCCGCATGTCCGACACTATCTATCCGGTTCCGGCCGAAATCGCCGCCGATGCCCTTGTCGACAACGACAAGTATCTGGAGATGTATCAGGCGTCGGTGTCCGACCCGGAAGGCTTCTGGCGCGAACACGGCAAGCGGATCGACTGGATCAAGCCTTACAGCAAGGTGAAGAACACCTCCTACGACCCGCACAACGTCTCTATCAAGTGGTTCGAGGACGGCACGCTCAACGTGTCGGCGAACTGCGTCGACCGCCATCTGGCGACGCGCGGCGACAAGCCGGCGATCATCTGGGAGGGCGACGACCCGAGCGAGCACAAGGTCATCACCTACAAGGAGCTGCATCACGAGGTGAACAAATTCGCCAACGTGCTGCATGCCATGGGCGTCACGAAGGGCGACCGCGTCACCCTTTACCTGCCGATGATCCCCGAAGCCGCCTATGCGATGCTCGCCTGCGCGCGCATCGGCGCGGTGCATTCGATCGTCTTCGGCGGCTTCTCGCCCGACAGCCTGGCCCAGCGCATCAAGGGCTGCGACAGCAAGGTGGTCGTCACCGCCGACGAGGGCCTGCGCGGCGGCCGCAAGGTGCCGCTCAAGGCCAATGTCGACAAGGCGGTCGAGGGGCTCGACGTCGACAAGGTGGTGGTCGTGAAGCGCACCGGCGGCGACGTGACCATGAAGGACGGCCGCGACGTCTGGTACCACGAGGAAGCCGACCGCGTGTCCGACCATTGCGCGCCGGTGGAAATGAACGCGGAAGACCCGCTGTTCATCCTCTACACTTCCGGCTCGACGGGCCAGCCCAAGGGCGTGCTGCACACCAGCGGCGGCTATCTGGTCTATGCCTCGATGACCCATGAGTACGTCTTCGACTGCAAGGACGACGACATCTACTGGTGCACGGCCGACGTCGGCTGGGTCACGGGCCACTCCTACATCGTCTACGGCCCGCTCGCCAACGGCGCGACCACGGTGATGTTCGAGGGCGTGCCGACCTACCCCGCGCCCTCGCGCTTCTGGGACGTGGTGGACAAGCACAAGGTCACCATCTTCTACACGGCCCCCACCGCCATCCGCTCGCTGATGGGCGCCGGCGTGGAGCACGTGCAGAAGACCTCGCGCAAGAGCCTGCGCGTGCTGGGCTCGGTCGGCGAGCCGATCAACCCGGAAGCCTGGCAGTGGTATTACGACAACGTGGGCGACGGGCGCTGCCCGATCGTCGACACCTGGTGGCAGACGGAGACCGGCGGCATCCTCATCACCCCGCTGCCCGGGGCGACCGCCCTCAAGCCGGGTTCCGCGACGCGGCCCTTCTTCGGCGTCCAGCCGGCGCTGGTCGATGCCGAAGGCGCCATTCTGGAGGGCGCGACCGAGGGCAACCTCGTGCTGCTGGACAGCTGGCCGGGCCAGATGCGCACGGTCTACGGCGACCACGAGCGCTTCGTGCAGACCTATTTCTCCACCTACAAGGGGATGTATTTCACCGGTGACGGCTGCCGCCGCGACGCGGACGGCTACTACTGGATCACCGGGCGCGTCGACGACGTGATCAACGTCTCCGGCCACCGCATGGGCACCGCGGAAGTGGAATCGGCGCTCGTCGCCCACCCGAAGGTCTCGGAGGCCGCCGTGGTCGGCTATCCGCACGACCTCAAGGGCCAGGGCATCTACGTCTACGTGACGCTGATGGAGGGCGAGGAACCGAGCGACGCGCTCGCCAAGGAGCTCAAGACCTGGGTGCGCCAGGAAATCGGGCCGATCGCCTCGCCCGACCTCATCCAGTTCGCGCCCGGCCTGCCGAAGACCCGCTCGGGCAAGATCATGCGCCGCATCCTGCGCAAGATCGCCGAGGACAGCTTCGAGAACCTGGGCGACACCTCCACGCTCGCCGATCCGGCCGTGGTCGACGATCTGATCGAGAACCGGCAGAACCGCGCGTCCTGACGCGCGGCACAGGTCATCATTCGACGCCAACGGGCGCGCCGCATCGCGGCGCGCCCTGTCGTTTTCGGCAAGGCGCACACCCGCGGGCGGGCGCCACGATCCTTCCTGTGGCAGGCCCTCCTGCGCCAGACCTCATGCTTCAGGCCCTACTGCGACAGGAAAGTCGCCTTGATCTGATTGGCGATCTTGCGGAATTCCGCGATCAGCTCGTCATCATTGTCGGCGAGATAGAAATCTTCCGGCGTCGAGGCGCAATCGTTCATCACCTTCTTGGCGTCCGCATTGCTGCCGATCTGGAAGCCGACCGTGATGATCTTGATCCCGCTCTTCTTGATCGCGTCGCAGAGCTTCGTCGCCCGGTTGGTCGACTGCCAGGTGCTGAGCTGGACGATCCAGTCATACCAGGACCCTTGGATCCGCACCGGCCCGTCGAAATAGGTGTTGAACTCCCCGTCCGTCATCAGGACCATGTATTTCAGCACCCGCTCGTCCGAATAGGGCGCCGGCCGGCTCGCGGCGGGCCACAGCGACGACCAGTTTTCCGACAGCGTGTACCAGCCCCAGGCGATGCCGGCCTGGCCGACCGTCTGGCCGTCGGCGGCAAGCCGCGAAATCGTGTGCAACGGCGTGCCCGGCTTCGAGGCGGGTCCCGGGTCCAGCGTCAGCGGCACCACTTCCGCATCCGGGCAGACCATGGAGCGGCGGGACAGCGCGCGATTGCCGGACTTGTAGTACCCGGACTTGTAGCCGGCCTGCACCGTGCCCGGCCCGACGGCGGCGGTCACATAGCTCGCATCGGTGTAGGCCTGCGCGCCGGTACGCTCCGAAACGCAATACCTGAAGGAGGTCCGTGTCGCATTGGCGCCGCGCGTGGCCGCCGTCGCGCGCGCCTCGCCGACATTCACGCCCGTTGCATAGGGCACCACGGAGATACGGATCTTCTCGTTCGCATCGGCGATTTCCGGCGGCACCAGCGTGTTGACGAAATCCGTGGCCGCCTCGCGCAGCGCGGCGATCTTGCTGCCGCCCATCGAGCCGGTCACATCAAGCACGAGCGTCGCCTCGACGCTCTTGGGGTAGATCGCCTGGGCCGAGACGCCGACTTCGATCTCCTCGAGCCCCGCCCCGGCAAGGCGAATGAAGGACGTCGGCACGCGGGTCGTCGCCGAGACGGAGATCGTGCGCGCGGCGGTGTCGATCACCGGGTCCTCGATCACGATGTTGCCCGCAAACGAAGCCGATCCGGCCGTATTGGCCCCGAAAAAGGCTTCGTAATTGTCCTCCAGATAGGCCTTGATCTCGGCCTGGGACAGGTTGCGCGTGGACAATTCGCGCGCGACCGCCAGCATCGCCCCATCGAGACCGCGCGCCAGCGCCTGGCGCTCGTTCACCGCCCGCGCGAAATCGATCCCCGCCCCGGCGGCCACCACGATGAGAACCAGCGCAACGGCGAACAACGGAAGGACGGCGCCGCGCCGGTCCGCCGCAAGGCGGCGTGCCGCGACCCGGATTGCCTGCTTGACGCTGCTCGACATCGAAACCCCTCGCTCATGATCCCGCGTCCGCGGGCGAGCGAGACCATGCCACACCGCGGGTTGCGGAGCGTTAAGCCGGGAGGCCCCCGGCAACGGTTTTCGCGACTTGGCTTGACGGTTGGTTAACGCGATCGCTGACCCGCGCGGATCAGGGCTCGAGCTCGGTGTCCCAGTAGAGAAAATCGAGCCAGCTGTCGTGCAGGTAGTTGGGCGGAAACAGGCGCCCGTTGTTGTGCAGATCCTGCACCGTCGGTGCGAAGGGCATGTGCATCGGCCACATGTCGATCTCGCGGCACGACTTGTTGGCCTTGCGCAGATTGCAGGGAGAGCAGGCGGTGATCACGTTCTGCCAGGTGGTCTGGCCGCCCTTGGAGCGGGGCACGAGGTGATCGAAGGTCAGTTCCTCGCGCGTGCCGCAATACTGGCACTGGAAGCGATCGCGAAGGAAGACGTTGAAACGGGTAAAGGCGGGATAACGGTTCGGCTTGATGTAGCTCTTGAGCGAGACGACGCTGGGTAATCGGAATTCGCTGCTCGGACTTCGAACGGTAACATCGTATTCGGAGACGATGTTGACGCGTTCCAGGAACACCGCCTTCAAGGCGTCCTGCCAGGACCACAGGGACAGCGGGTAATATGCCAGCGGGCGGTAGTCCGCATTCAGAACCAGGGCCGGGTGAGCACCTGGAGAGATGGCGACATTCACACCTTCGCTCCTCATGCCGGTCACACGCGGACGCGCAAGGGCGTCCGGCTGCCGGCATAGTGTAGAGCGACAGTGACAGTCTTGTGAAGCCCGACACGTCACGCAACGTCATGTCGCGCCGTGTCGGGCGTCTTTTCAGACAGGCGTCAGCCCTTCGGCCATTCGCGGATGTCGACGAAGCGCCCGGCGATCGCCGCCGCCGCCGCCATGGCCGGCGACACCAGATGGGTGCGGCCCTTGAAGCCCTGACGTCCCTCGAAGTTGCGGTTCGAGGTCGACGCACAGCGCTCGCCCGGCGCCAGTTTGTCGGCATTCATCGCCAGACACATGGAACAGCCCGGCTCGCGCCAGTCGAAGCCGGCCGCCTTGAAGATCGCGTCGAGACCCTCGGCCTCCGCCTGCTGCTTCACCAGACCCGAGCCCGGAACGACCATCGCGTCGACGCGTTCGTGCACGGTGTGGCCGCGCACCACGGCGGCCGCCGCGCGCAGGTCCTCGATGCGGCCGTTGGTGCACGACCCGATGAAGGCGCGGTCGATCTCGATCTCGGTGATCGGCGTGCCGGGTTCCAGCCCCATGTACTGCAGCGCGCGCCACTTCGATGCACGACGGTTCTCGTCGTCGATCTCGTCCGGGTTGGGCACCCGGCCGGTCACCGAGATCACGTCCTCCGGGCTCGAGCCCCAGGTGACCGTCGGCGGCAGATTGGCGGCATCGAGACGGATCTCGCTGTCGAAGACGGCATCGGGATCGCTGAAGAGCGTCTTCCAGTAGGCGACCGCCTGATCCCAGGCCGCCCCCTTCGGGGCCTTCGGCCGGCCCTTGATGTATTCGAAGGTCTTCTCGTCCGGCGCGATCAGGCCGGCGCGCGCGCCGCCCTCGATCGACATGTTGCACACCGTCATGCGCCCTTCCATGGAGAGCGCACGGATCGCGTCGCCGGCGTATTCGATGACGTGGCCGGTGCCGCCGGCCGTGCCGATCTCGCCGATGATCGCGAGAATGATGTCCTTGGCGGTGACGCCGTCGGGCAATTCGCCATCGACGGTGACCCGCATGTTCTTCGCCTTCCTCTGGATCAGCGTCTGGGTGGCGAGCACATGCTCCACCTCGGACGTGCCGATGCCATGCGCCAGCGCGCCGAAGGCCCCATGCGTGGAGGTGTGGCTGTCGCCGCACACGATGGTCATGCCCGGCAGAGTGAAGCCCTGTTCCGGCCCGACGATGTGCACGATGCCCTGCCGCAGGTCGGTCTCGCTGTAATACTCGATGCCGAAGGCGTCCGCATTGCGCGCCAGCGTGTCGACCTGCAGCGCGGATTCGGGATCGTCGATGCCATGGCTGCGGTCGGTGGTCGGCACATTGTGGTCGACCACGGCGAGAGTGCGACCCGGCTGGCGCACCTGACGGCCGGTCATGCGCAGCCCCTCGAAGGCCTGCGGGCTGGTGACCTCATGCACCAGATGGCGGTCGATGTAGAGCAGGCTGGTGCCGTCTTCCTGGGTGTCGACGACGTGATCGTCCCAGATCTTGTCGTAGAGGGTCTTCGATGTGCTCATCGGGGGGTCTCCTTGAAACGGGGCCGGCGCGAGACGCGCGCGAAAGGGAAAAACGGCGCCGCAACGGCGCGAAACGGACTGTCGGGATCAGACGGGAAGGCGGGTGCCGAAAGCCGCGCTCAGCCTTGCGTGAAACCGCGAGGGCAGACGGACGCGGTCCTGCATGACGATCGCGCGCCATGCCGCGCGCCGCGGGGCAAACCGGTTTCTCATGGTCTCGGCCATTGGCATGAACGCCGACATCCGCTCCACTGTTTTGCCCCTGCTGTGTTCCGCCTGTCGTGCCGGGCCGGGCCGTCTCGCACGCGCTCAGCCGGAAGATCACCAACGCTCGGCGCGCCTCTCGTCCGCCCGGCCTGCACGGCCCGCGCGCGTACGACGCGCGCGCTGGCCAAGCCGGCGGGATGGCAAGCATCTTCAATGGCGCAGAAGCCCGCCCCGGGTCAAGGATGGAAATGGCTGCGGCCGTGCCGGGTCTGGCCGGGCGCGTGTCAGCGCATCTTAAGCAACCGGATCGCGCGATTGGCCTCCATGAGGCTCAACTGCCGAAACTCCTCGGCCTCGGCGTCCGCGTCCGGACCGTCCAGCTCCCGCCCGCGCAACCGCGCGATCAGGGCGAACACCTCTTCCGACATGCCCACGGCGCGGCACACGATGACGGCGGCATCGGCGGTGGGCGCGGTCAGCGCGCCATGGCCCACCTGAACGGGGATCTGCAGCACCTTGGCCGCGATCCAGCCGATGTCCGCGAGACGACGTTCGCGCGCAAGCTGCGCCATCACGGAATCGATCGAGGCGTTGGCGGCGTTGATTTCCTCCAGCAGCAGATTGCGCTCCATGCGCGCGCGCCGCGCGATGCCCTTTTCCGCCATGAAGGCCTGCTGCGCCACCTCGACGGCATGGTCGACCTCTTCGGCGGGCAACTGATCGACGAAGGTGCCGAGCTTCGCCTGCAGGCCTTCGGTCAACGCCGCGCGGATCTTGCCCGCCATGCCGGCGTCGTCGCGGCTGCGCGCGATGAGGTTCTTCTGGACCGTCTCGTCCTCGCCGCCCCGCTCGAGCAGCCTGCCCACGCCGCTTTCGGAGAAGGCCGCGCCCCGGTTGGCGGAAATCGCGCGCAGCACCTCGCGACCGCTGCGCTCGACGAGCACGTCCGTCACCGCCTCCGACACGGTGGCGCGCCTGGCGATCGCCAGCCGATGGTCCTCGTCCCGGTTCGCGGCGATCTCGACGAGCTGGTCGTCCGTCAGCTTCGAGGAGTTTTCCAGGATGGGCCGCGCGACCGCAATGGAGGGGTCGCTGGCAAGCTTGTAGGCAAGGTCGGACGGGGTCCGCTCGGCCGTCGCGAGATGATCGGACAATTCGGCGCGCACGCCCTCGGTCAGCTGGTCGAGGATCCCCCCGACCACATCGCAGAACAGCGCGTTCTCCTCGTCGTTCGGTTCCTGCTCTACGGCCTCGAAGGCCCGCGTGATCGCGAGCACCAGATTGCGGCGGTCGTCAGGCGTGTTCGCAAGGCTGAGCGCCTTCAAACTGGCAATCGCAGGCACGGGCACCTCGTGATCGTGAGGGTGATCGTTCTTTTTCGTCGCATCAGCTCTACGCGGAAAAGACGATGATTCGGTTAAACAATTCCCGCATGGCCTGCAGGGTCGCGCGGAGACTCCGTTAAGGATGAGACCACGCGCTCAGCGCATCATCTCCGGCAGGAACAGCACCACGCCCGGCACCGCGACGATGATCGCCAGCCGCAGGATATCGGCGGCGACGAAGGGAACGATGCCGCGAAAGATCGTGCCGAGGCGCACGTCGGGCAGCACGGACTTCAGCACGAAGACGTTGAGCCCGACCGGCGGCGTGATCAGGCTGATCTCGGTGACCACCACGACCACGATGCCGAACCAGATCAGGTCGTAGCCGAGCGCCGCCATGAGGGGCGCGAAGATCGGCACCGTCAGCAGCACCATGGACAGGCTCTCCAGCACCATGCCGAGCAGCAGATAGACCAGCAGCACCAGTGCCAGGATCGCCGGGGCGGGCAGATCGGAGGCGCGCGCGAAGCCCGAAAGGGCGCTCGGCAGGCCGGCGATATTGACGAAATTGGAGAAGATCAGCGCGCCGATCAGCACCATGAACATCATGGTCGTGGTCGCGGCCGTGTCGGCCAGCGTGTCCAGCAGCGTGCGCCAGGTCAGCTTGCCCCGCGCCAGCGCGATGACGAAGGCGCCGCTCGCCCCGATGCCGGCGGCTTCGGTTGCCGTGAAGACGCCCATGTAGATGCCGCCGATCACCAGCAGGAAGAGGCCGAGGATCCCGGCAACGCCCCGCAGCGCGCGGAAACGCTCGGCATAGGCCATGCGTTCGGCCGGCGGCCCGGCGGCCGGATTGCGCCAGCAGGTCACGCGCACCGCCAGCATGTAACCGAGAATGCCGAGCAGACCCGGCACGATGCCGGCGATGAACAGCTTGGCGATGTCCTGCTGCGCGGTCACGCCGTAGAGCACGAGGATGACGCTCGGCGGGATGAGAATGCCGAGCGTGCCGCCGGCGGCGATCACGCCACTGGCCAGCGCGTCGTCGTAGCGGTAGCGCCGCATCTGCGGCAACGCGACCTTGCCCATGGTCGCGGCGGTGGCGAGCGACGAGCCGCACACGGCGGAAAAGCCGCCGCAGGCCACCGCGGTGGCCATGGCGAGCCCGCCGCGCCGATGGCCGAGCCAGGCGTGGCAGGCGCCGTAAAGCTCCTGCGACAGGCCCGCCCGGGTCACCAGATTGCCCATCAGCACGAAGAGCGGCACCACCGACAGCGAATAGGACAGCCCCGTGTCGAAGGTCGTCTGCCCGATGATCGCCATGGCGGGCGTGAACCCGAGCAGGACCGTCAGACCCAGGCCGCCGACGAGCGCCATCGCCATGGCGATCGGCACGCCGGCCAGCATGACGACGAGCAGAATGAGAAGACCGGGCAACCAGGTTTCCATGACGGCACTGTTCCAGACTGCGGCCCGGACAGAGGCGACCGGACGCGGGACGGGCGGGGAGGTCGGCTTGGCGCGCCGGACCCGTCGGCCCGGCGCCCCCGGACGGCGCGAATCCGCGCCGGTCGGCTGTCGGCGCCAGTCGGCGCGTTCAGCGCCGGCGCAGCGCGAGCGTCACGGCGACGAGCGCCGCGACGGCCGCGCAGGCCGCCATGAAGCCGGCAACGGGGCCGAGCGGGATCCCGAGATAGACGGTGGCGTCGCCATAGGCCGCGTAGTCGAGCGCGCTCTGTCCGAGCCGCCAGGCGAGAACGGCGAGCACCAGCGCCGTCACCAGCGTGGCGAGACGGGCGAGCCCGGCCTGCGCGAAACCGGGCAGCCGCGCGGTGACCAGATCGACCGTCACATGCTCGCGCCGTGCGGTGATGATCGGCAGCCCGACGAAGATGACCAGCGCGAGCAGCACCTCCGTCAGTTCGAAGGCCCCCGGCAGCGGCGCGTTGAACGCATAGCGGCCGACCACATCGACGAAGGTGACCGCCATCATCGCGAGCAACAGCACCCCCGCCGCCACGCGCAGGCCGAGGGCGGCCAGCGCGACGAGCCTGGCGAGCGCGGCCGGGATCATTGCTCTTTGGCGATTTCGGCCTTGAGCATGTCAAGCGCCGCCGCGCCGTCGATGCCCGCGGCCGCCGCCGCATCGAGGAATCCCTGCTCGACGCCGGCGAGTTCGGCGCGCACCGCCTCGGTCATCGCCGCGTCGGCGCTCGACAGGGCCACGCCCTTCTCTTCCATGATCTTGAGGCCGGCCGCATCGGCGGCATCCCAGGCCTGGCCGGCCATGCGCGCCATCGCCTCGCCCGACACCGCGTCGATCGCCGCCTTGTCGGCGTCCGACAGCCGGTCCCAGCTGCGCCGGTTCATGACGACGAAGAACGACGTGTTGTAGAGACCGCCCGGCACGGAGACGCCGTGGCGCACCACCTCGTCGATGCGGAAGAAGGGAACGGATTCGGCCGGGAAGAGAATGCCGTCGGCCACGCCGTTCGCCAGGATCTCATAGACCTGCGGCGAGGGCGCCTGAACCCCGACCATGCCGAGCCGGTCCGCGATCTGCGACACGATACCGCCGCCGATCCGCATCTTAAGGCCCTCCAGATCCGCGACCCCGTTCACCGGCTTGGACGTGGTGTAGATCATGCCCGGACCATGCGTGAAGACGGTCAGCAGCTTGACGCCATTGTGCTCGTCCGCCTCGGCAAGCATCGCCTCGTGCACGCGCCAATAGGCGACGGAGAGCGCCTCGGCGCTGTCCGACAGGAACGGGCCCTCGACGATCGGCGTCAGCTTGAAACGGCCCGGCGTATAGCCGTGCACGCTGAAGCCGACGTCCGCCGCGCCGGAGCGGATGAGATCGAACTGCGCCGGCGGCTTGCCGATCGGCGCGGCCATGATCTCCACGGTGACCCGCCCCTCCGTCGCCTCCGCCACCTGTTCGCCCCAGGGCACCAGGATGTCCTTGACGATCGGGTGCGACGGCGGGAGCCAGTTCGAAACGCGCAGGGTGGTTTGTGCCGAGGCGGCGGTCGCCAGCCCGAGGGCCGCGACGGTCGCGAGCGTGCCCAACAGTTGTGTCACGAGCTTCATGTGTATCCCCTCTTGGTCTTGTCTTTTTGTCTTGTCTTTTTCGATCTTGTCCGGCCTTCTTCGACCTTGCCTTTTCGGCTTGTGCAAACCCCTGTTTTATCAGTTTTTTTCGCTTGGGGGCCGCAATGCATCTTCCGCGATTTCCCGCAGTTTATCCAGTTTGATCTTGCCCAGCGCGTTGCGCGGCAGTTCCTGGACGAAGACCACCGACTTGGGTTGCTTGTAGCGGGCGAGCTGGCCGTCGAAGCGGGCGAGCACCGCCGCCGGATCGGCCGTCTCGGGCGAGCGCGGCACCACCACGGCGATCGGGGATTCGCCCCATTGGGGATCGCGCACCCCGACCACCGCCGCCTCGCGCAGATCGTCGATCTCGCCGAGCACCCGCTCGATCTCGGCCGGATAGATGTTCTCGCCGCCGGAAATGATGACGTTCTTCAGCCGGTCCTTGAACCAGTAGACGCCGTTGTCGTCGACGAGGGCGAGATCGCCGGTGCGGAACCAGCCGTCGCGAAAGCTCGCCTGCGTCGCCTCCGGGCGGTTCCAGTAGCCCGGCGTGATGTTGTCGCCCTTGAGTTCGATCTCGCCGATTTCGCCGGGCCGCGCCGGGCGCCCGTCGACCGTGACCCTTGCGCGCGTGTGCAGTCCGGGTCGGCCGATCGCGCCGAATTCCGACGGATCGTCGCAGGGGCGCTGGTAGATCGAGACGGGCCCCGTTTCCGTCGCGCCATAGACCTGCAGCACCGGCACGCCGCGTTCGATGAAGGCGCGCATGAGCGCATGCGGCACATCGGACGAGCCGGTGGCGATCAGCCTCAGGGAGGCGAGATCGGCGCCCGCCCAATCGGCATGGGAGATCAGGGCCGCCAGCGTCGCGGGAACCAGCACCGTCAGGCTCGGCCGGTGCCGTGCGATGGCTTCGAGCGTGCGGGCCGGGTGAAACCGCGCTTCCAGCGTCACCGTCGCGCCGACATAGAGCGCGGGTGTCGTCTGGATGTTGAGGCCGCCGACGTGGAACATCGGCAGCACCGTGAGCACGTGATCGCGGCTTGTCAGGCCCTGCATGTGTATGGCGTTGAGGGCGTTGGTGCGCACGCCGGATTGCGTCATCAGCGCGCCCTTGGGCCGTCCGGTGGTGCCCGAGGTGTAGACCAGCAGCAGCGGATCGGCGAGCGTGCCCGTCGCCGCCTCCGCCGCGACGCGCGAGCCGCCGGCGGCCAATACGGCAAGCCCGCCCCGGGCCGGGTCCGAGACGAGGCGCGGCACCGGCGCGCCGGCGCCGGCCATGTCGGCCACCGCCTCGGCGAAATCCGGTTGATGCACCAGGAGCCGCGCGCCGGAATCGGTCACCGCATGGGCCAGTTCCGGCGGCGCGAGGCGCCAGTTGAGCGGCAGCAGGATGGCGCCGAGGCGGGCGGCCGCGAAGAGAAGCACCACGACATCCGGCGCATTGGTGCCCAGATAGGCGATCCGGTCGCCGCGCCCGATCCCGTGCCCGTCGCGCAACAGCCCCGCCACCTCGCCCACGGCCCGGGCGAGGTCGCGATAGGTCAGCGTCTCGGCGTCGAAGCGGATCGCGGGCTTGTCCGGCGTGAAGCGCGCATGCGCTTCGATCCAGCTGTCGATGGAGGTCACGCGTCGGTCTCTCCGGGCTGATAGAGGCTGTCGCGTCCCAGTCTGTCGAGACAGATCTCCGCGGTCCAGGGCAACATCAGCGAGCCGCAGCGGCTGTCGCGATAAAGCCGCTCCAGCGGCAGCGACTTGAGCATCGACTGGCCGCCGCAGGTGCGCACCGCCAGCTGGCAGATCTCGTTGGCGTTTTCCATGACGGTGTAATGCGCCGCCCAGGCGCGCATCACCTGCTCGCGCGAGGGATCGGGGCCGGCCTCGGTGATCGCCTGAAACCACAGCGCCTTGGTCTGCTCGAGCATCAGGCGCATCTGGGCGACGCCGATCTGCTTGGTCGGATACATGCGCCGCTTGACCGGCGGCAGGCCCGGCCATTCGCCGCGCAGGTAGGCGACGGTGAAATCATAGGCCGCCTGGGCGATCCCCATGTAGGTGGGCGACAGCGTCATGAACATGTGCGGCCAGCGGCTCGCCGCCTGATAATAGACGCCGCGCGGCATCAGCTGCGCGTCGTCGGGCACGAAGACGTCCTTGAACAGCAGGGTGCGCGAGACCGTGCCGCGCATGCCGAGCGGATCCCAGTCGCCGACGACCTCCACGCCCTCCGCCGTCGCCGGGACGGCGATATACATCGTGTCGCGGCGCGAGGGCTTCTCGCCCTCCTTCATCTCGCCGCACAGGATGCCGTAGTAATCCGCGTGGCCCGACAGCGAGGCGAAGATCTTCTTGCCGTTGATCAGCCAGCCGCCGTCCACCTTCTTCGCGCCGGTGGAGAAGGGCACGGCACCGGCGGCCGCCGCCCCGCCCTCGGAAAAGGGCTGCGAGTAGATCGCCCCCTCGTCGAGAATGCGCGCGTAATGGGTGGCGCGGCGCGCCTCGTGGGTCGCGCGCTGCTCGGCGGTCATCTCCAGATCGTCGGTCAGCGCGCCGGTCCACAGGCAGGAACACACATGCATGTTCCAGGTCAGCGCGGTGGCGCCGCAGTAACGACCGATCTCGGCCGCCGTCAGCATATAGGCGCGAAACGGCGCGCCGTGGCCGCCGTTCTCGCGCGGCACGCAGATGCCGAGCAACCCGGCCTCGTGCATGTCCTTGTAGTTCTCGGTGGGAAAGATCGCCTCGCGGTCGAAGCGTTCGGCGCGCGGCGCGAAGCGCGCCTTGGCCACGCGGCGGGCAAGGCTCGTGAGCTCCGCCTCCTGATCCGTGAGGCGGAAGGCCGCGGGATCGTAGATCGGGGCATCCATGTCGAGCGTGTCGAGATCGGCGATGGTCATGAGGCTGCTCCTCTCCCTCTTGGGGTCGGCTCGTTGGCTCCGGAAGGGTCTTATTGGTCTTTCAGAAAGCGTCGGACGTGGTCGGTGAAGGCGCGCGGGGCCTCGAGCGGCGCCAGATGCCCGATGCCGGGCAGCGTGACGAAGCGGGCCCCGGAAATCCTGTCCGCCATCTTGCGCATGGTCGGCGCTGGCGCGTTGCGGTCCTCCTCGCCCGCCACCAGCAACACGGGCACGGAGATCCTCGGTAGGGCCTCGCGCGCATCGAAGGTGGCAAGGCAACGGATCGCGGCGCGAAAGGTCGGGTGCGGCACCTGCGACATGGCCGCGATGGCCGCCGGCACGGCCTCGGGCGCGGCCCCGGAGCCGACGAGATCGGGCACGAAATCGCGGGCAAGCTCGGGCATGGTCCGCCCGGCGTCGAGCGGCGCGAGCCGGTCCGCCACGAAGCGCTTCTGGAACGTGCCGTCGCGGCTGCCGAAGGCCGCCGTCGTCGCCGACAGGACGAGACGGCGCACGCGCTCCGGGTGGCGGGCGATGAAGGCCTGCGCCAGCATGCCCCCGATGGAATGGCCGAGAAGGTCGACGGCCTCCAGACCCTCGCGGTCGAGGAAACGGGCGAGCGCGTCGACGAGCCCGTCGAAAGTCATCTCGGACCCGAGCTCCGTCCCGCCGTAACCCGGCATGTTCCAGCCGATGGCGTCGAAATCGCGCCCCAGATCCGCGATCTGCGGGGCGAACATCTCCGCCCCCGCGCCGATCCCGTGCAGCAGCACGACCGGGTGCGTGCCGCCGCTGACGCGCAGATGATCCGTTTGCTGCGAAAGGGTTGTCATGCCAGTGCCTCGATCAGCGCGCCGTTCACGACCACCGCCTCGCCGTCGAGCGCGATGGTGCAGCCGCGCACGGGAATGTCGAAATGCCCCTTGGTGAAGCGGCCGGCGAACTCGTTGGCGCCGGTGGAAAACAGAAAGTTGCCCGCATAGGCGCGCACTTCCGTGCCGTTGGTGTCGCGCTGGTCGTACATGGCCAGCGCCTCGTAGCGCGCCGCCGCGTTCATGCCGAAACCGACGTGACTGACCGCATAGGCCTCGCGCTCGCCCCAGGCGGCGAGATAGCGGCGGGTGAGTTCGGCATCCGTCCCCTCGCCCGCGATGTCGGTGACATAGTCGTCGACGATGGTGAGGCGGACGGGGCGTTCCAGGTAGCGTTTGAAGGTGAGATTGACGTCGCCCGCGTCGAGCACCAGCGTGCCGTTGACGCTGCCGGCCTTCGGGAAGCTCACGACCAGCCCGGCCGGCCAATGGGCGACGGTGCCCGGTTTGTCGCACCAGCCCCAGACGCCGACGCTGGCCGCCCCCTCCATGGCGACCGTCAGATCCGTGCCGGCGGGCGAGGTGACGCGCATCTCCCGCGCCGCGCGGCAGCGCGCGACCGCATCGCGCACCCGTGTCTTGTCGCGGGCCTGCGGCAACAGCCGCTCCAGTGCATCCGGGTGCTCGTTGGAGACCATCAGCACCCGCGCGCCCTGCTCCAGGATCTTCGGCAGTTGCGGCGCATGCAGGAGCCCTTCCACCGTCAGATCGACGACGAGCGTGCTCGCGGCCAGTGCGGCGACGGCCGCGTCCTGCCCGGTGAGCGCGGCGGAAGCGCCGGTGGAGCGCACCGGCACCGGCGCGTCCTGGCGCGGGGTCGGCACCACCACGTGAAAGACCGTCACACCGAGACGCTGCAGGGCAAGCTCGGCGATATGCACGTTGAGCGGGCGCGACTGGGTTTCCGACAGCAGAGCCACGGTCTCGCCGGGGGCAGGCGCGCACAGGCGAAAGACCTCCTCGAACGCGTCGATCCATTTCGCCTCGATCCGATCGGCCAGCATGCGCCTTCCCCTCCCTGTCGGCTGCAGTCATCCATTTCCCGCAACGCAATATTGTTGTGCTGCACTGCGTAAGGTCGCAGGAAATGAAAAGAACTTGGAGGATCGTAGCAATTTCGTTATTGTATGAAAAGGAATATTTTTAGACCTGAATCACAGATCCGTCCCAGGGGGCCGCGCCATGATGACCGACCATCGAGATTTCCGGACCGCGCTCGGACGCTTCGTCACGGGCGTCACCGTGATCACCACGCTGGACGCGCAGGGCGCCCCGGTCGGTCTCACGGCCAATTCCTTCAACTCCGTCTCGCTCGATCCGCCGATGGTGCTGTGGTCTCTGGCGCGCAGCTCGCGCAATCTCGCTGTCTTTTCCGAGGCATCGCATTACGCCGTGAACGTGCTCGCCTCCGACCAGCGGCACCTGTCCGACCGCTTCGCCCGCCCGGTCGCCGACCGCTTCGCCGGGGTCGACTGGCGCGCCGGGCGCGGCGGGGTTCCGGTGCTGAGCGGCGTGACCGCCACCTTCGAATGCCGCAACACCACCCGGGTCGACGGCGGCGACCATGTGGTCTTTCTCGGCGCGGTGGAGGCCTTCGAGGGATGCGACCGCGAGCCGCTGATCTATCATGCGGGCCGCTACGCGACACCGAGCTACGAGATCTTCAGCGCATGACCCCGCCGACCCGCTTCGTCGATACCTATCTTCTCTATCTGATGGCGCGCGCCTCCAGCGTCGCCAGCGCGGAGTTCCACGACGAGGTGCGCGCGCAGGGCGTCTCCATCCCCGTGTGGCGGGTGCTCGCCTCGCTCAAGGGCGCACCCGACGGCCTGACCGTCGGCGAGCTCACCCGCAGTTGCCTCGCCAACCAGCCGGCGATCTCCAAGACCGTCGACAAGCTCGTCGCCCAGGGGCTCGTGGACCGCCACGCGGATCCGAACGACCGGCGCCGGGTGTGGGTCCGCCTGACCGCCGCCGGAGAGGAGCGGGTCGACGGGCTGATCGCCCGCGCCGAAGCGCATCAGGCGCGTCTGATCGCCGCCATCGGACCGGAGGAAGCGGAGATCCTCAAGGCCGCGCTGAAACGCGTGATCGACCGCGCGCCCTGATCCGGGCGACGCCTCCCCGACCTTCCGCGACCGCGACGGCTTGGCTCTTCGCCCCGTGCAAAGCCCGATCGCTTGTCCCTCCGCTCCGTGCGGAGCCCGATCGCTTGTCCCTCCGCTCCGTGCGGAGCCCGATCGCTTGTCCCTCCGCTCCGTGCGGAGCCCGATCGCTTGCTCGCCTGCTCCGTGCAAAGCCCGATCGCTTGATCCCCTGCTCCGTGCGGAGCCCGATCGCTTGTCCCTCCGCTCCGTGCGGAGCCCGATCGCTTGTCCCTCCGCTCCGTGCGGAGCCCGATCGCTGGAGTCTTTGCTCCGTGCAAAGCCCGATCGCGGTGGCATACGCACACCCCCCATTACCCGAATGTCGCGGTACGCCGCGCCGGGCGATGGGAGTATGGTGCGCTCACGATGGCGTCCGGCCTTGGCAGGACGTGTCGTGGACCGGGCCAGCGGTGCGCCGCCGGCCCGGCGCGAGGGGGAGCGGAGCACGCCACGGACCGGTTGCGGGAGGAGCGCGGAAGGTCGGTGAGCGGCGCCGGATCGAGGGGATCGCGAACACGCGCCCCGCACCGGCACCCGGATCCCTTCGCGGCAGCGACGCAAACGTGGAGGACTACCAATGAGCAATGAGAGCGAGTCCGGAAAGGCCTACTGGAAGGCCAATCTGGCTCTGATCCGCAACTGCCTGATCGTGTGGGCCCTGGCCTCCTTCGGGATGGGCATCCTGTTCCGCCCGCTGCTGTCGGGCATCGAGGTGGGCGGCACCGACCTCGGCTTCTGGTTTGCCCAGCAAGGGTCGATCCTGGTCTTCCTGGGTCTGATCTTCTTCTACGCCTGGCGCATGAACGCGCTCGACCGCCAGCACGGCGTCGAAGAATAAGCCCCGGGAGACCAGATCGATGGATCAAACAACACTCAATTACATCGTCGTGGGGCTGTCCTTCGCGCTCTACTTCGGCATCGCCATCTGGGCGCGCGCCGGCTCCACCGGCGAGTTCTACGCCGCCGGCCGCGGCGTGCCGCCCGTCATGAACGGCATGGCCACGGCGGCCGACTGGATGTCGGCGGCCTCCTTCATCTCCATGGCCGGCCTGATCGCCTTCACCGGCTATGACAACTCCACCTTCCTGATGGGCTGGACCGGCGGCTACGTGCTGCTCGCCATGCTTCTCGCGCCCTATCTGCGCAAATTCGGCAAGTACACCGTGCCGGAGTTCATCGGCGACCGCTTCTACTCGCAGACCGCCCGCATCGTCGCCGTCGTCTGCCTGATCGTCGCCTCGATCACCTATGTGATCGGCCAGATGACCGGCGTCGGCGTCACCTTCGCCCGCTTCCTGGAGGTGGATGTCACCACCGGCCTGCTGATCGGCGCGGCCATCGTGTTCTTCTACGCGGTTCTTGGCGGCATGAAGGGCATCACCTACACCCAGGTAGCGCAATATGTGGTGCTGATCACCGCCTACACGATCCCGGCCATCTTCATCTCGCTGTCGCTGACGGGCAACGCCGTGCCGGCCCTCGGCCTCTTCGGCGAACATACCGCGAGCGGCGTGCCGCTGTTGCAGAAGCTCGATCAGGTGATCACCGATCTCGGCTTCGCGAGCTATACCGGTCACCACTCCAACACCTTCAACATGGTGCTCTTCACCATGTCGCTGATGATCGGCACGGCGGGCCTGCCGCATGTCATCATCCGCTTCTTCACCGTGCCGAAGGTCGCGGACGCGCGCTGGTCGGCCGGCTGGGCGCTGGTGTTCATCGCGCTGCTCTATCTCACCGCCCCGGCGGTCGGCGCCATGGCCCGTCTCAACATCATGGAGACGATCCAGACCGGCGAGGTCGGCGCGCCCGAGGCCAATCTGGCCTATGAGGAACGCCCGCAGTGGTTCAAGAACTGGGAGCAGACGGGTCTGCTCAAGTTCGAGGACAAGAACGACGACGGACGCATCCAGTTCTACAACGACCGCAATCCGGAGTTTGCCGCCAAGGCGCAGGACTTCGGCTGGAACGGCAACGAACTGACCGTCAACCGGGACATCCTGGTGCTCGCCAACCCGGAGATCGCGCAGCTTCCCGGCTGGGTCATCGCGCTCGTCGCCGCCGGCGGTCTCGCCGCCGCGCTGTCGACGGCAGCCGGTCTGCTGCTCGCCATTTCCTCGGCGATCTCACACGACCTGATCAAGTCGGTGATCAACCCGAACATCAGCGAAAAGGGCGAGCTGCTCGCCGCCCGTCTCGCGATGACCGGCGCGATCGTCTTCGCCACCTATCTGGGGCTCAACCCGCCGGGCTTCGCGGCCCAGACCGTGGCGCTCGCCTTCGGTCTCGCGGCGGCGTCGATCTTCCCGGCGCTGATGATGGGGATCTTCTCCAAGCGGGTGAACTCCACCGGGGCGATCTTCGGCATGCTGACCGGCCTGATCCTCACGGTGGCCTATATCTTCACCTATCTCGGCATGTTCTTCATCCCCGGCACCAACCTGCTGCCGAACACGCCCGACGCCTGGGTCCTCGGCATCTCGCCGGCCTCCTTCGGCACCATCGGCGCGATCTTCAACTTCGCGGTGGCCTACGCCGTGTCGATCCAGACCGCCGAGCCGCCGCAGGAAATCCAGGAGCTGGTGGAATCCGTGCGCGTGCCGCGCGGCGCCGGCGCAGCGGTCGACCACTAGGCCCCCCGCGCCGTCTTCTTGCGAGACCGAACCCCGCCCACGGGCGGGGTTCATCCGTTTCGGGCCGGCGTCCAACGCGCGCCGGCCCATCTTGTCCGCCTGCTGCGAAAGGGTGCGTCATGACAATCGAGCGAGCGGAGCTGATCGCCTTCTTTGCCAGCCATCACCCCTTCGATCTCCTGCCCGGCGACGAGATCGCCGCCCTGGTCGACGCGAGCGGCCAGCAGACGGCCGCCGCCGGCACATGCCTCTATGAGATCGGCGACGCCATCGACACGCTCCACGTGGTGCATGGCGGCGAGGTCGACCTGTTTTCACCCGAAGGCGAGCTGATCTCCCGCGTAACCGCCGGCGAGGTTTTCGGCGCCAAGGGCATCCTGCGCGACGGACACGCGCTGCTGCGGGCCGTGGTCGCGCGCGACGTGACGCTCGTCGACTGCCCGGCCGCCCGCTTTCGCGACCTTCTCGCCCGCTTTGCGAAATTCGACGCCTATTTCGACCGGCTGCGCGACGTCCGGGACCGCCGCCCGACCCCGGCGCCCGACACCAGCGCGGCCCTGGTCTCCGCCTCGCTCGGCGAGGTGATGACGCGCAATCCGGTGATCGTCGCGCCGGACACCAGCGTCCGTCAGGCCGCGCGGATCATGGACGAGAACAACATTTCCTGCGTTCTGGTCGGCGACGACGACACCCTCGACGGCATCCTCACCACCGGCGACCTGACCGCGCGCGTGCTCGCCGCCGGCCTTGATCCCGAGACCCCGGTCGCCCTCGTCATGACCGCCGATCCGGCAACGCTCGTCCCCTCCGCCCTGCTCTTCGACGCGCTGCTGCTGATGAGCGCGCGCGGCATCGGCCATCTGCCCATCGTCGAGGCCGGTCGCCCGGTCGGCATTCTGACACGCACCAATCTGGTGCGCCGCCAGTCGCTGTCGGCGGTGGCGATGATCTCGGACATCGGCCGTTTCGACAAGGTGCCGGAGCTCGCCGGCGTCGTCGCCCGCGTGCCGCAATTGCTGGCCCAGCTCGTCGGGCTCGGCGTCGAGGCCCACAAGGTCGGCCAATTGATCACCAGCGTCACCGATGCGCTCACCCGCCGGCTGATCGAGCTGGCGGAAGCGGAGATGGGCCCCGCCCCCGTGCCCTATCTCTGGCTCGCCTGCGGGTCCCAAGGGCGGCGCGAGCAGACGGGCGTGTCCGACCAGGACAATTGCCTGATCCTCGACGATGCCTATGACGCCGACGCGCACGGGCCCTGGTTCGAGCGCTTCGCGACCTTCGTCTGCGACGGGCTCGACGCCTGCGGCTACTTCCATTGCCCCGGCGACATGATGGCGACCAACCCGCGCTGGCGTCAGCCGGTCTCGGTGTGGAAGGGCTACTTCGAGGGCTGGATCGCCCGGCCCGACCCGATGGCGCAGATGCTGGCGAGCGTGATGTTCGACCTGCGGGCGATCCACGGGCAAACGGCGCTTTACGACGGGCTGCATGCCCGCACGCTGGAGATGGCGCGCAAGAACTCCATCTTCCGCGCCCATATGACCGCGAATTCGCTCAAGCATACCCCGCCGCTCGGCCTGTTCCGCGGGTTCGCGCTGATCCGCTCGGGCGAGCACAAGGACACGCTCGATCTCAAGCACTCCGGCGTGGTGCCGATCGTCGATCTCGCCCGGCTCTACGCGCTGCAGGGCGCGCTCGAACCGGTCAACACGCGCGAGCGGCTGGTCGCGGCGCGCGAGGCGGGCACGGTGAGCGTCTCGGGCGGCGGCGACCTGATCGCCGCCTATGATCTCATTTCCAACATCCGCCTGGAGCATCAGGCCCGGCAGGTGCGCGACGGCGGGAAGCCGGACAATTTTCTGGCGCCCAGCACCTTGTCGGCGCTCGAACGCAACCACCTGAAGGATGCCTTCGGCGTGGTGAAGACGCTGCAATCCGCCATCGGCCACACAAGCGTGTTATAGAGGGCGCGTCCCGACGCCCTTTAGACCTTGCGCGCTCCCGCCGCGCCAAAGCCTTTCGACAAGACCGGATCCTGCATGATTTTCACGCTGATCAGCACCTTCGTTCTCGGGATCGCCGTTGCCGGCATCCTGCTGCTTCTCAACCGCGCGACCGGCAACCGCCTGCCGAAATGGATCGCGCCGGCGGCGGCCGGGCTTGCCATGCTCGTCTTCACGGTGTGGACGGAATACAACTGGCTGGAGCGCACGCGGGCCGGCCTTCCGGCCGGGCTCGAGGTGGTCGAGACCTACCAGTCCCGCAACCTGCTTCAGCCCTGGACCTATGTGGTGCCGCGCACCAACCGCTTCGTGGCGCTGGACCGGACGACCGTCACCGCCAACGACAAGGACCCGCGCTTCCGCAAGGCGAGCCTGTTCCTCTTCACCCGCTTCCTGCCGGTGACCGAGCTCCGCCAGATCTACGACTGCGCGCAAAACCGCCGCATCGATCTGGTGCCGGGCGAACTGGTCGACCCGACGACGCTGCCCGATGCCGCCTGGGAACCGCTCACCGACGACCCGATCGCGCAAGAGGTCTGCAAGGGGGCGGCGTGAGGCGCGCGGCTCTCCGCCGGGCCCTTCGCCTCCTGCGCAGGCACGGCTTCGCCGCAAAGCCCGCAGCAGATCGGTCGCACCCACCACGCTCACGCTCCCTCTCGTCGCCGGCAATTGTCAGCCTACCGTGTAACCCTAGCTTTTCATCGTCGAGTGAAATCGCAACCACATAAATGGCAAAATAAGTGACGTATAATTTCTAAGCCATGATGGTGAGTGTATTACGATCTTAAGTTTTTATCTAGCATGTGCCAGCCCTTAGATTGGAGATTTATTCCAGATGACAAAAATCTAAGCGTCCCTATCTTCTATATAAAGCTACCGCTGGCGTGAAAGTGCAAGCAGGCCGGGCAAATCTGAGTCGAGTTGAGCGCGCGATACGGTAGGGCGAACATTTCCAATATATTTTCGCCTCTGACCCGGATTCATGTACTCTTCCTCTTGCTCGTTCTTGAAAAAACGCGCCTGGACAATCCTACTCCCCACAATCAACTCCACTGGTACATTAGAGTGATTAAACAACTCCAGAGAGATGCAACCGCGAAAGCCCGGCTGGAACATTGAAGAAATACTGACTCCCAGCCTGTGATAACTACTCCTACTAATGATGTCGGCATAGACGTCATTTGGAAGCCCTATGTATTCAAGAGATGTTGCTAGTACTGTTTGCGAAGGATGTATTAGAAATATATCTCCTATATTTCGCCTCGCTGCCTGAAAGAATGTTTCGGGACTGGAATGATCCTCGGAGGGATGCAGACTTACACTCGGTTTGTGGTTTAAAACTGAGACCAGAAAATCGCACCCTAGGCGTAAATCTACTGAAACGGCGCCAACCTGATCATCAGAAATCAACGGATCAATGAAAATTCGATCATTTCCGTCGGAATTTATTCTGCTCTCTAGCTCCTTCCTAGTTAGCAACGACATCCGACCACCTTTCCCGAATTTCGAAATTCCGTATTGATTTCTCAATCAGATCATTGACCGTCTTTTCAATTGTGTACGCATCAACATCGCCTTCAACCCAAGCTGCGGTCCGGTTCCCCAACTGGTCATGCAAGTAGTCCCAGCCCGCTAAGAATATGCCATACAGTTCAGGCACATTGGGAATCTTGTAGGTCACGACATCATCGAATGACGCCCTTACATTCGGAACCGCGAACCACTGATCAAGTTGTTTCTGGCCGCGAGCCTTTAAGGTTTCCTGTATGATGGTGACCATAGGGTTGGGTCGACCATTAAGAAAATCATCGACTGTAGCAATTCGTTTAGCGGTACTTGGGTGAGTCGGGCTGTCAGGATGGCCTGGTGCTATTGCGAGTAGCGATTTGGTGCTAGCTGATCCACAGTAACAAGAGCTGAACAGATCAGCAAAGTGTTCCATCCGATGGCGAAGATTAATAAAATTCCAATCGGCTTGAGAGATACCATGCTGCGGCGCAGCAGGCGGAAACAACAGCATAGATAGCTCACAGAGCTTGAAATGGTGATCTACGAAATGGCCCAGCTCATGGAAAAGGGGGGTGCAGAAAATGGGTCGATGTTTATAAGCTTCTGGGGCTCCAATTCGAACTACAAGGGGCTTGTAGTTTTGCGTGTCGAACAGATTCAATGATCGCCCAATGTGTTCCCAGAGGTCAGCAGGGTTCAGGAAAAAACTGAACTCCTCCAACGCAGCACTAGAAATCAGTGCATCTTCTGGAATCCACTCTTTCAGAACTTTTCTAAGAACGTACTGAGTCTCATATGGGGCATCGTTCGAGCGACTCCCACGGACGAACTGCATCACCCGCCAAACATGAGCCTCAAACTGGCGAACGACATCTTCTGGATAGTTCTCGACGTTTTCAATGACATGATTAATGGCTTCGACAGTTCTGTGGGCAAACTCCCTGAACGCCGGATCGAAGAAAGCTGACTTAGATAGCTGCGTATATCTCTTTGCTAAAATGTGCAGATTCAATATTGGGGTCAAATCCGGCCTCCAAGCTGTTCAATGCCGTTTCGGCCTTGTCGGCATCAATATCATCTTGTTGAAGCATCTGTTCAATTGCCATGCGTAGATCTTCGTTCGACGACAGTCGTACCGCAAGAGATACTGCTTCCGGCAAAGCCGTGGATGCAGACTCCGAGGGTGATTTCAGCAATGCCATCGTCTGCTGAACAACCTCTTTGAAGTACGCCTTCAACGTGTCCGGGTACTGCTGCTGCTTGGTCTCAAGGGCCAACACCAGCTTGACAGTTTCAAGCGCACGATCTGATCTTGACTCAGCGGCTGCAAGCATATCTCATGTGACTCCCTATGATTCGATCATCATGAATCATTGAGTGAATCTGGTCAATCTAAGATTGAAATAAAAGTAAATATAGATAATCCTTGGACTTTTAATGTCCAGTCTTCAGTGAAACCCACTACCTTGTCCACCTGCAGTTTCTCAAAAAGCAAAGCGGTCCGCGTCGTTCTAGACGCGGACCGCTTTGCTTTGATGGTGGTGCCGGTGAACGGACTCGAACCGCCGACCCCATCATTACGAATGACGTGCTCTACCAACTGAGCTACACCGGCGCACCAAACCGGAGCGGGAGGCTCCGTATGTATCGGGCGGCGCGGATCGGCCACCCCGCCTCGCAACGCTCTTGACACCGACCGGTCGACCCGGGCCGGAGACACGCGAGGTGGGCGCTTGATACCCGAGGCCGCGCGCCGTTGCAAGGCCCTTTCTTGCTCCGGTTTCGCCCGCCGTCGGGCGCGTCCCCGTGTCTGTCCTGATGCCCGTCCTTATGTCTGCCCCATGTTCGTCCCAGGACCCTTCCCGGTGACGTTAACGCTGGGGATCGGTCCAGGGTCGGTCCCGGGGCAGGGCCAATCCGGGGCGAGGCGCCCGAACCATACCCCGCCAAACCGGCAGGGCGAGGAAAGCCCGACGCCTGGCGCGCGCAAGAAACGGGCGGGACGTCGGCACGCGCACCTCAGTCGCAGGCGCCTTGTCCGAAGGCCGCGCGGTGCCGGGCCGGCGCGTCAGTTGAAGAAGCGGTAGCCCGGCTTTTTGACCGTTTCCGACGCGTCGTCGTCGTCCGGGCCGGGATCGTCGGGCATATGCTTGAGCGGAAACTCGATGGGTTTGGAGAGATCCGGCTTGTCGCCGGCCTTTGTCGCCCCCGGCCCGGCCGGCGTGGCGCCCTCCGGCTTTGCGGACTGAGCCTGTGCCGGCGCTGGCGATCCGCTCGCCTGCGCCCTCTGCGACCCGTCCTTTTTCTGCGCCGTCTCGGACGCGGGCTTCTCGACCGTCCCGGATCCCTCGGCCTTTTCCGGCGCGGCAGACGCGGCCGCCGGTCCCGCGCCGCCGGCCGTCTCCTTCGCCGCGTCCGGTGCCTGCGCCGGCTCCGCCTTCGCCGTCGGCGATGCGGCGCCGTCCTTTGTGGTCGTCGCGCCCTCGGCGGCGTCGCCGGCATCGACCTCGGCATCTGCAGCGACCTCGGCCGTCTGCGTCCCCTCGCCCGCCGTGGCGCGCGGCGGCTCGGCCGTCATTTCCAGCGTCTTGACCTCCGCGTCCGGATCGTCAGCCGGCTCCGGCATCGTCGGAAGGGCGTCAAGCAACGTGTCGTCCAGCGCCTCGAGCGAGGTGTCATTGTGGTCGATCGCCTCCGGCGGCGTGGTCCACCGGAAGGCATCGAGCCGCCCGTCGACCGGCGAGACCGGCGCCCAGCTCTCGGCCACCACGCCGTCGGCCACCCACGCCGGATCGGCCGGCGCGCGCACGGCCCGCGCGAGCCATTCGCGCACCCGGCCGCGATCCCCGTGCTGGCGTTCTTCCAGATCGGCCATCAGCAGGAACGCGCGCCGGGTCGGCTCCTGACGCATCACGCTCTTCATCTGCGCGCGCGCCAGTTCCCAGTCGCCGGTCTCCATCGCGGCGCGCGCCACGGCCAGCGCGCCTTCCGCATTGTGGGCGCGCAGGGCGGCAAGCGCCTTGACCCGCTTCAGCCGGTCCTGCGCCGAATCGCCGTTGCGCGCATGCGCATAGGCATCCGCGAGATCGGGATGCGGGACTTCCTTCCAGGTGGCCTCGACCACCTTCATCGCCTTGCGGATGTCGCCACGCCGCGTGGCGAGCCGCGCGGCCAGCACGGCCGCCGGCACAAGACCGGGCGCGAGCCCGTGCGCCTCATTCGCCTTCTGGCGCGCGGAATCGGGATCGCGGTCTTCCAGCTCCTGCGCCTGCGCGGTCAGCAGGACCGCCTTGTGGCGGCGAAAGGTCTTCTTGTCGATGAGCTTGGAGGCGTAGTTGCGCTCCAACGTGCGGATCGCCGCCGCCCAGTCGCCGGCGACCGCCTGATAGCCGAGCACCGCCCGCCCGGCCCAGTCGAGGCCCGGCACCAGCTTCATCGCCTCTTGCGCGTAATGGCGCGCGGCGACCGGCTCGTTCAGCCGCTCGGCCTCGATGTAGAGCCCGTGCAGGCCGACCGGCTTGAGCGCGGGATCCTCCAGCATCGCCTCGAAGCGCTCGCGCGCCTCGTCGTGGCGGCCGGCGAGCTGCGCGCTTTGCGCCAGAAGCAGCTCCGTCGCCGGCTCCCTGGCGAGCAGCTTGGACGCCTCGCGCCCGTGCCGGGCGGCGGACCCGGCATCGCCCACGCCCAGCGCCAGCATGGCCTTCGACATGGCGTCATAGCCGCGATCCTTGCGCCGGCGGCGCAGGAAACGGCCGAACAGGCCCGGCGAGCGCAGGATATAGAGCGCCAGATTCCACAGCACGATCCCGGCGGCCAGCAGCAGGGCCAGCGCCACCAGCGCCGGCATCAGGCCCGTCTCGATCCGATAGCCCTGCCAGTCGAGCGTGATCACACCGGGCCGATCGGCGATCCACGCCGATCCGAGCGCCACCACGAACACAAGGGCGATGAATATCAGCAAGCGAATCATGGTCTTCCAGTCTCCCCGCCCCGGCGGTCGGAACCCAAGCGATCCCTCCCGGTGCGCATCTCCAAACGGCGGTGCGGCGCGCGCCGTGCCCGCGCCGACGGATCCGGCCTCAATTCGACGCCGATCCCAGCGATTTGAGCACGTCGGCGGTCACAAGGTCCACCAGACGATCGGCCGCGACCCGCGCGCGCGCATCGGCGACCCAATCCGCACCGGCCGCGCGGACGGCTTCGGGCAGGGTCTCATAGGCCTCCACCGCACCAGCGAAATCGCCGGCCTCGACCCGGGCTTCCATGCGTCCGAGCGCGGCCGCGGGCGTGTCGGCGTCCGTATCGCCCGGCTGGCGGATCGACACCAGCGAGCGCGCATTGGACCAGAAGCTGTCGACCACATCGCCGTCGGCCGGCCGGTCGAGCGCGGCGCTCATGGACCGGGCCACCGCGCCGAAACGCGCCTTGAGCGTGGCCTGGGTGGGCACGCCGTCGCCGGCCCGCTCGGACAGAACGCCCAGATCGGCATCCTGCGGCAGCGCGGCGGCAACCGCCGCGAGTTCCGTCTCGAAGGGCGCGCCGCGGTCGAGCGCGGCCTTGAGCCGCGACACGGCGAGCGCACGCGCCGCCGTTTCCCGCGCCGTGGCATCGCCGATACGCGCCTCGACCGGCGTCAAACGCTCGTCCAGCGCCGACACCTGCGCCGAAAGATCGGACAACCGGGCGCCGAGCCGCTCCTCCAACGCACCGAGATCGGTCCGCACCGCCTCCAGCGTCGTGGCCTGCTGGCCCGCCGTCTCGCCCTGTGCGGCCACGGTCTGCGCCACCGCGTCGACGGTCTCGCGCAAGCCGGCAAGGCCGGAGGCGGTGTCCTGCGCGCCAGCAAGGGCGGTCTCCAGCTCCCCGACCCGGGCGGCAAGCGCGTCCGTGCCCGGATCGGCCTCCAGCTCGGCCGACAGCGCATCGACCCGCTCGCCCAGCGCCGAGACGGACTCCGCGTTGTCCCGCGCCTGATCGGAGAGACCGGCGAGAGACTGTTCGAGGCTCGCCAGGCCGGCCGTTTCCCCGGCCCCGCCGGAGGACACGAAGCGGCGCAATTCGCCAAGCCCGCTTTCCACCGCGTCGAGCCGGCCCGCCACATCCTCGGGCAGATCGCCCGCGTCCGGTGCGGCGGCAAGGGCCGCGACGCGCTCCTCCAGCGCGGAGATCTGCCCCCGCAGGGTCTCGACCGCGCCATCGTCGCCGGCCGCGCGCTCCTGCGCCTCGGACAGCCCGGCCACGCGCTCTTCCAGACCCGCGACGCGGCTTTGCGCCGCCGTCAGCGCGGCCTGGAGATCGGCATCCGCGCCCGTCTCGACCGGCAGATAGCCGGCCCGATGCGCGCCGTAGACGCCGCCGAGCGCCACCGCCGCGCCCAGAATGGAGGCCGCCAGAAGACCGCCAATGCCCGCGCCGGAGGACGATGCCTTGTCGGAGGTCGCGGACGCCGCCGTTTGCGGTTTCGCACCGGACGCCGTCGGCCCGCCCGCCCCGGTTCCGGACGTCTTGGAATCGGACATCTTGGGGTTGGGCGTCCTGGTTTCTGAGGCCCCGGTCTGCTTCGGTCCGGTCGCGGACGCGCCCGAGGTCTTGGCCTCGGACAGTTTCGTGTCCGCCGGTTTCGTGTCCGACGGTTTCGCCGAAGCGTCCGGCTTTCCGCCCGCCCCCTGGTGACCGCTCGCGGCGGAGGCTCCCGTCTTGCCCGCAGTGCCGCCCCCGGGCGTGCCGGTCGCGCTTGCGGCGCCTGCCGGACCCGATCCGGCCGAACCGGCCGTCGTTTTGGGTCCGCCCGAGGGTGTCGACGAGCCGGCCGACGACGTCGCGGTTCCGCCACCCGGCGTCGTCGCCGGCCCCGCGCCGGATTTCGTCTCGGGTTTCGCCCCTGCTGCCGGGCCGGACGTCGTGCCGGATTTCGGATCGGTCTTCGGGTCGGTCTTTGTGTCCGATGTCTGGTCCGGCTTCTGGCCTGGCGCGCTGCCACCGCCCGCGCCGGAGCCGGACCCCGCGGCCCCGGCAGCCGAAGCGCCGGGCCGGGAGGGATCTGTCTTTTGCCCGCCGGACGACCCTGTAGATGGCCCCGTGGATGGCCCGCCGGACGGTTTGGCGGCCGCGTCCTTGCCGCTGTCCGCCGCCTTCGGCGCGGTCACGTCCTTCGCATCGAGATCGATCGTGACCGGCTTGCGGCCCCCGCCGCTCCCCGGCTTCGCGGACGTCTTGCCCGGTGCGCCTTTTGCGTCCGGCTTTTTCCTATCGGCCGCCATGGACATCGTCTCCCTTGCCACCTCTCATCGTCCGCTGCTCCCCCGCGATGCACCCTCCGCACGCGCCACCGGACCCGTATCGCGCGGGGCGCGCGCGCCCGCCGTGCGCCCCGTGTGGACGCGCCCTCGCCGGTGCCATCGCAGTGCAACAGACCTTCCCGTTTCGATTAGCACGTCTCGTCGAGAAGCGCGATCAACTCCGTTTCGCAGGGCGCCGCCGCCACCCGGCAGGCGCCCAGATGCCGCACGGGCTCCACCGCCTGCTCGGAGATCGCGACGAAGGTCACCGGTCCCGGTGCTGCGACCTGCGACAGGGCGGCGGCCGCCGCCTCGCCGGAGCGCCGCGAGTAGACCAGCACGCTGAGCGGACCGGCTTCCTCGATGGCGCGCCGCGCCGCCTCCGGCCAGACCGGCGCGATGGCCATGTCGTAGACCTCCTGCATGCGACAGGCGATGCCACGGTCGGCAAGCCGGGCGCACAGATCGCCCGAGCGCTGACGTCCGGCGAGATAGAGCACGCCGCCGGCCGGACGCATCTCGCCGAGCCGGTCGACGACCGTCTCCAGCGTGCCGCCGCAGGCGATCACCTCCGCCGCACCCGCCGCACGCGCCGCCTCTGCCGTCGCGGAGCCCACGGCAACAAAAGTGCGACCGGCCAGACGGTTCCATGCCGGCGTGCCGGCGACCGCCTCCACCGCGCGCGCGCTGGTCAGCGCCACCACCGGCTCGCCGCCGTCGGCGATGTCCGGCGACAGGGCGAGCGCCTGCATCACCAGCATCGGCGCGACGATGGGGCGATGCCCGCGCGCGGTCAGCCGCCTCGCGGTGCGGGTTGCGGCCGGCTCCGGCCGGGTCACGAGCACGCGGGCCATCACCTCACTCCCGAAAGAAGTCCGGGCCGCCGCGCGCCTTCAATTCGGCGCCCGCGTCGCGGCCGAGCTCGGCGGCTTCCGCGATGCCGCCTTCGCGCGCGGTTTCATGCGCCTCGCTGCCGTCGGGACGCAGGATCAGTCCGGTCAGCGCGATACGGTCGCCGTCGAGCCGGGCGAGGCCGCCGATCGGCGTGCGGCAGGAGCCGTCGAGCTCGCCGAGGAACGCGCGCTCCGCCGTCAGACAGATCTCTGTCTCGCGATGATGGATGGCCGCCAGCAGGTCGCGGGTGGCGGTGTCGTCGGCGCGCGCCTCGATGCAGATCGCCGCCTGCCCCACCGCCGGCAGGAATTCCGAGGGCTCGATCACCGAGGTGACCACGTCGCCGAGCCCGAGCCGGCGCAGGCCGGCATGGGCGAGCAGGGTCGCGTCGACCACGCCCTCGGCGAGCTTGCGCAGCCGGGTCTGCACGTTGCCGCGATACATGACCACGTCGATATCCGGGCGCAGCCGCTTGATCATCGCCTGGCGGCGCAGGCTCGACGATCCGACCACCGCGCCCTGCGGCAGATCCTGGATGCGCTTGGCCTTGGGCGAGATGAACGCGTCGCGCACGTCCTCGCGCGGCAGGAAGGCGATCAGCTCCAGCCCGTCCGGCAATACGGTGGGCATGTCCTTGGCCGAATGCACCGCGATGTCGATGTCGCCGCTGTAGAGCGCTTCCTCGATTTCCTTGGTGAAAAGCCCCTTGCCGCCGACCTCGGAGAGCGGCCGGTCCTGGATGATGTCGCCGGAGGTCTTGATGACGACGATCTCGAAGGCGCTTTCGGGAAGACCGTGCGCGGCCATCAGGCGGTCGCGGGTTTCGTGGGCCTGGGCGAGCGCGAGCTGGCTGCCGCGGGTTCCGATGCGCAAATGCGGTGCTGAAGGTTTTGTTTGCAAGAAGATTGGTCCTGGTGCTACGCGGGATCTCATCCGGTGGGCGGACGAGAATGATAGGGTTTGATGGCACATCGGCCAATGCGGCCGAAACCTTACCCCGAAGCGAGGCCAGAAGGACAGCCGTGCGCGACCAGCCGCTGACCGTGCTCGGCATCGAGACGAGCTGCGACGAGACCGCCGCCGCCGTGGTGCGCTGCACAGCGGACGGCGCGCGCATCGTCCTGTCCGACGCGATCCGCTCCCAGGTCGACGAACATGCCGCCTTCGGCGGCGTCGTCCCGGAAATCGCCGCCCGCGCCCATATCTCCATCCTCGACCGCATGATCGAGACGGCGATGAGCGAGGCCGGCGTCGGCTTCGAGGATCTCGACGCCGTGGCGGCCACCGCCGGCCCCGGCCTGATCGGCGGCGTCATCGTCGGGCTGATGACCGCCAAGGCCGTGGCGCTTGCCGCCGGCAAGCCGCTCGTCGCGGTCAACCACCTTGAAGGCCACGCGCTGACCGCGCGGCTCACCGACGACCTCGCCTTTCCCTATCTGCTGCTGCTCGTCTCCGGCGGTCACACCCAGTTCCTGCTGGTGGAGGGCGTCGGCGCCTATCGCCGGCTGGGGTCGACCATCGACGATGCCATCGGCGAGGCCTTCGACAAGACGGCGAAGCTGCTGGGCCTCGGCTATCCGGGCGGCCCGGCGGTGGAGCGCGCCGCGCGCGACGGCGATCCCGCCCGCTTCCGCCTGCCGCGCCCGATGCTCGACCGACCCGGGCTGGCGCTGTCCTTCGCCGGACTGAAGACCGCGGTGCGCACCGCCGCCTATGAGGCCGCGCCGCTCGACGCGCAGGCCGTTGCCGATCTCTGCGCCAGCTTTCAGGCCGCCGTCACCGATGTGGTCGGCGAGAAGAGCCGGCGCGCGCTCGCCGCCTTCGCCGAGGCCCATCCCGACACGCCCCCGGTGCTGGTGGTCGCCGGCGGTGTCGCCGCCAACACCGCCATCCGCGCAAGGCTGGACAGCGTCGCGCATGACGCCGGCGCCCGGCTCGTCGCGCCTCCGGCGCGGCTGTGCACGGACAATGCGGCGATGATCGCCTGGGCGGGAATCGAGCGGCTGCGCGTGGCCCGCGCGCGGGGAGAGATCCTGGACGACCGGGATGCCGCGCCGCGCCCGCGCTGGCCGCTGGACGACACGGCGCAGGCCGCCTATGGCGCGGGCCGCAAGGGAGCGAAGGCGTGACCGATCCACGGTTCGAGGAAGGCGAGGTCGTGGCCGCGATGCCGGCGCGCTACGACAAGCTCAAGCACAAGGCCTATATCTATCTCACCGCCGGGCGCGACCTGCTGGTGTTCCGCCAGCCGGACCAGCCCTGGGTCGGCCTGCAGGTGCCGGGCGGCACGGTCGATCCCGGCGAAAGCCATCTTCAGGCCGCGCTTCGCGAGTTTCACGAGGAGACCGGCCTGGCCCTGCCGCACGCGCTCGACGCGCTCACCGAACAGATGGTGCTCTACGACAATGCCGCCGGACGCGATGTGCACCACCGCCGCCTCTATCACGCCCGGATGCCGGTTACGGCGCAGGCGCGCCGCCGCGCACGCTGGGAGCACTTCGAGATGAGCCCGTCGGCGGGCGGCGACCCGATCCGCTTCGAGCTTTTCTGGATGGACATCGACGCCGCACTCGCGCTCGATCCCGCCGGCTTCTTCACCGGATTTCATGCGCCGCTCGCGGCGCTGAAGCCCCGGCTTGTGGGCCACGCAACCGGAGCGGGCGCATGAGCGACTATCGCCGCATCGCCGTTCTGGGCGGCGGGGCCTGGGGCACCGCGCTTGCCCTGGTCGCCGCGCGCGCCGGGCGCGAGGTGTGCCTGTGGGCCCGCGATGCGGGCACCGTCGAGGCGATCCGCTCGACGCGCGAAAACCCGGCCTATCTGCCCGGCATCCCACTCGATCCGCCGCTCGACGCCACCGCCGATCTGGCAACCGCCGTCGTCGGCGCCGATGTCGTGCTGCTCGTCACCCCGGCGCAGACGACGCGCGCCATGACAAGCGCGCTCGCGCCGCATCTGCGCCCCGGCACGCCGGTGGTGCTCTGCGCCAAGGGGATCGAACGCGACACCGGGCTTCTGCTTACCGACGTTCTGGCGCAGGAAGTCCCGGCCGCCGTGCCCGCCGTCCTGTCGGGTCCGAGCTTCGCCGCCGACGTGGCACGCGGCCTGCCGACCGCCGTGACCGTGGCGGCGAAGGACGGCGCGGTCGCCGACGCGCTGTCGCTGGCGCTCGCAAGCCCCAAGTTCCGCCCCTATGCGGCGACCGACATCACCGGCGTGCAGGTCGGCGGCGCGCTGAAGAACGTGCTCGCCATTGCCTGCGGCGCGGTCGCCGGCAAGGCCTGGGGCGCCAGCGCTCTGGCCGCGCTCACCGCGCGCGGCTTCGCCGAACTGACGAGGCTGGGCCTGGCGCTCGGCGGCGCGCGCGAGACGCTCACCGGTCTGTCCGGGCTCGGCGATCTGGTGCTGACCTGCGGCTCCGCTCAATCGCGCAACTTCGCCTTCGGCCAGGCGCTGGGCGAGGGAAGGACGGTGGCCGAGATGACGGGCGGCGGCGGCAAGCTCGCCGAGGGCGCCGCGTCGGCGGCCATCGCCGTGGAACTCGGGCGGCGCCACGGCATCGACCTGCCGATCTGCGAGGCGGTCGCCGAAGTTCTCGCCGGCCGCCTGTCGCTCGACGACGCGCTCGAGGCGCTGATGACCCGCCCGCTCAAACGCGAACACTGAATTCTAAGAATTTCCAAGATTGGAGGACGATCCATGCTCTATGCCCTGATCTGCACCGACAAGCCGCACGCGCAGGATCTGCGCGCCGCGACCCGCGAGGACCATCTGGCCTACCTCAAGGCCATGGGCGACAAGCTCAAGGCCGCCGGCCCGTTTCTCGACGACCACGGCGGCATGACCGGCTCGCTGGTCGTCATCGAGGCGGAGAACCGCGACGAAGCGCTGGCGATCGCGGGCGAGGACCCTTATGCCCGCGCAGGACTGTTTGAGACGGTGGAAATCCGGCCCTGGAACTGGGTCATCAACAATCCGGAGGCATGACATGCGGTACTGGCTCTTCAAGTCCGAGCCCGACAAATGGTCCTGGGAGATGCAGAAGGCCAAGGGCGAGGCCGGCGAGGAATGGGACGGCATCCGCAACTATCAGGCGCGCAACAACATGCGCGAGATGAAGATCGGCGACCGCGGCTTCTTCTACCACTCCAACATCGGCAAGGAGGTGGTCGGCATCGTGGAGGTCTGCGCCGAGATCCACCCGGATTCGACCACCGACGATCCGCGCTGGGAGTGTGTCGACGTCAAGGCCGTGTGCGACATGCCCAGGCCCGTCACGCTCGCTCAGGTAAAGGCCGAGCCCCGCTTGTCTCAGATGTCGCTGGTCACCTCCATGCGGCTCTCCGTGCAGCCGGTCACCGAAGAGGAATGGAAGATCGTCTGCGAGATGGGCGGCCTTGCCGAGGGATAGCGCACGCCTGAGCCCGGCGGCGGATCGCACGGGTTTCATCCGCGCCAACACCGCGATCCATGCCGTGCCGCATGCGCCGGAGATCCGCCTGCATCTCGCCGACGAGGCAATGGACCTGTGGCAGAAGACCGAGGACGATCTGCAGGCCATCGGCCTGCCGCCACCCTTCTGGGCATTTGCCTGGGCCGGCGGGCAGGCGCTCGCACGGTACGTGCTCGACACCCCTGAGGTGGTGGCCGGTCGCCGGGTGCTCGATTTTGCCACCGGTTCGGGACTGGTCGCCATCGCCGCGGCGCGGGCCGGCGCGGCCCATGTGACGGGAAGCGACATCGACCCCTTCGCATTGGCCGCAACGGCGCTCAACGCCGCGCTCAACGCGGTCCGCGTGGAGACGACGGGCGCCGATCTGCTCGCGAGCCCGCCGCCGGGTGTCGACGTGGTGCTCACCGGCGACGTTTTCTACGAGGCCCCGATGGCGGCCCGCGTGCTCGCCTGGCTCGACGCGGCGCAGGCGCGCGGCATCGACGTGCTCATCGGCGATCCGGGCCGCGCCTATCTGCCGAAGGACCGGCTCGCGCATCTCGCGACCTACGACGTTCCGGTCAACCGTTCTCTCGAGGACTACGCGATCAAGCGCTCCAGCGTGTTTCGCCTGCGTCCGCCCGCGACGGGCTGAGGGAGCCGTCCATTCGTCCGACAATTTCGCGCGGCGGGGCTTGCGCGGGCGCCGGGTTTCGGCCTCAATACCGCGACCGGCCAGAGGGGCGACGGGCGCGCCGCCATGCAGCCGCGTCGTGCGCCAGCACATCAGACCGTCACTTCCGACCATTCCCACCTTTCGAGGGTCATCATGCCGATCATCAACCGTTTCGCCGATCTCGCCGAGGAAATCACCGAATGGCGGCGGGACATCCACGCGCATCCGGAACTGCTCTACGACACCCACCGCACGGCCGCCGTGGTGGCGGAGAAGCTCAAGGCCTTCGGCGTCGACGAGATCGCCACCGGCATCGGCCAGACCGGCGTCGTCGGCGTGATCCGCGGCAAGAGCGACACCTCGGGCAAGGTGATCGGCCTGCGCGCCGACATGGACGCGTTGCCGCTGGAGGAGATCACGGGCAAGCCCTACGCCTCGACCGTGCCCGGCAAGATGCATGCCTGCGGCCATGACGGCCACACGGCGATGCTGCTCGGCGCGGCGAAGTATCTCGCCGAGACCCGCAACTTCGACGGCACGGCGGTGGTGATCTTCCAGCCGGCGGAGGAGGGCGGCGCCGGCGCCAAGGCGATGATCGACGACGGGCTGATGGACCGCTTCGGCATCCAGGAAGTCTACGGCATGCACAATCTGCCCGGCGCGCCGGTCGGCACCTTCCACATCCGCCCGGGCGGCATCATGGCCGCCGCCGACCGGCTGCGCATCGAGATCGAGGGCATCGGCTGCCACGCGGCCAAGCCCAACGAGGGCGTCGACACCATCCTCGTCGGCAGCCACATCGTGCAGGCCGTGCAGTCGATCGCCAGCCGCAACGTCGATCCGCTCAAGTCGGTCGTCGTGTCGCTGACCACCTTCAACGCCGGCTTCACCGACAATGTGGTGCCGCAAACGGCCGTCCTGCGCGGCACGGTGCGCACCCTCGACCCGGAGGTGCGCGACCTCGCGGAAGCCCGGCTCAAGGCCATCGTGCCGACCATCGCCGAAGCCTTCGGCGCCAGGGCGACGATCGACTACAAGCGCGACTACCCGATCACGGTAAACCACGCGGAGCAGACCGACTTCGCGGCCCGAATCGCCCGCGAGATCGCCGGCGCCGACAATGTCGACACCGACGTGCCGCCGACCATGGGCGGCGAGGACTTCTCCTTCATGCTGGAGGAGCGCCCTGGCGCCTTCATCTTCGCCGGCAACGGCGACAGCGCGATGCTCCACCACCCGGCCTACGACTTCAACGACGAGCTGATCCCCGTCGGCTGCTCCTACTGGGTGAAACTCGTCGAAACGGCGATGGCCGCCGACTGAGCCGCGCCTTCCCCCTGTCTTCCCCGTCGGGCGTCCCTCGGGACTGCCCGGCAGGGGCCCGCTGCCGCCTCACCGTGCCGGATCTTCGATGGTGTCCCGATTGTTCAGCTTCGTCGGCACCCGCCTGCCCCTGCTGGCGGCCTATGCGCTTGCCGGCGCGCTGGTCGGCCTGGTGCTGATCCACCCGGCGGTGCTCGCCATCGTCTGGCTGGAGTTCCGCGCGATCGCGCCGGACCCTCCTTCGCTGCCCGTCTTTCTCTCCGACCGCCTGCTGCTGTTCGTGATCCCGCGCGATGTGCAGATGACGCTTGCCTTCGCCGGTCTCGGCGCGCTGGTGGGCCTCGCCTTCGGCGCGCTCACCCGCTCCTACGTCGAGGCCTCGCAGGGCCTGCGCTTCTTCCGCGAGATTCACGGCGAGGAAATCCCCGCCCTGATCGCAAAGGGCGAGACCGCCGACGTCGAGTTCAAGGCGACCATGCGCTGGGACGTCAAGGAACAGCGCATCAACAAGCAGCTGGAAACGGTGATCGCCAAGACCATCGCCGGCTTCTTCAACGCGCGCGGCGGCCGGCTGCTGATCGGCGTCGCCGACGACGGCACCGTTCTGGGGCTGGAGGACGACTACGCCACCTTGCGCCTGCCGACCCGCGACGGCTTCGAGCAGACGGTGACGAGCATCGTCGCCAAATTCCTCGGCGGCGACCTGAACCCGGCCCTGCAGACGACCTTCGCCAGCATCGACGGCAAGGACGTGTGCATGATCCTCGTCCAGCCGGCGCCGCGCGCGGTCTATCTGAGCGACGGCGGCAAGCTGCATTTCTACGTGCGCAGCGGCAACGCCACGCGCCAGCTCGACCTGCGCGAGGCGATGGACTACGCCCGCACGCGCTGGCCGTGACCGCCCTTCTTTCCCTCTTGCCGCCGGACCTGCCGGTCTGGGCCGCACTCGCCCTCGTCGGGATCAGCTTCGTCACCTCGGCGGTGACCGCGGCACTTGGCCTCGGCGGCGGGATGCTGCTGATCGCGGCAATGGCGCAGGTCATGCCCGTCGCCGCGCTGGTGCCGGTGCACGGCGCGGTGCAGCTTGGCTCCAACGCCGGCCGGGCGCTGGTGCTGCGCTCCCACATTCACTGGCCGGCAGCACTTTGGTTCTGCGCGGGCGCGGTGCTCGGGGCCGGACTCGGCGGCGCGCTCGCGGTGCAATTGCCGGCCGACGGGCTGCGCCTGGCGCTGGGGCTGTTCCTGCTGTGGGTGGTCTGGGGGCCGCGTCCGCGGTTCGCGCGCATGCCGCACCGGGCCATGGCCGCCGCCGGGGCGCTCTCGACCGGGCTGAGCATGGTCTTCGGCGCCACCGGCCCGATCGGCGGCGCGGTGCTCTCCGCCCTCGATCTGCCGCGCCACGGCTTCGTCGCAACGCAAGGCGTGACGGCACTGGTCATGCATCTGTTCAAGATCGTGGCCTTCGGCCTGCTCGGCTTCGCCTTCGTGCCCTGGGCGGGGTTGATCGCGGCGATGATCGCCAGCGGCTTCCTGGGCACGCTCGCCGGCACTCGGGTCCTGGGGCGGATGCCGGAAGAGCGCTTTCGCGCGGGCTTCCGCCTTGTTATGACGGCGCTTGCCGCAATCCTGGTCGTGCGCGGCGCGCTGGGGCTTGCCCCCTGACCCGCGCAGGCCCCGCGCATCTGGCCGCCTCGAAGGACCGCCCGAAGGACCCCTGATGACCGTCACCCGCACCGACATCGAAGCCGCCGCCGCCCGCATCGCGGGTCATGTGCGCCGCACCCCCGTGATCGAGAGCGGCGCGGGCAGCTTCGGCCTGGACCGCTCGCTCTCCCTGAAGCTGGAACTGCTGCAGCACTCAGGCTCGTTCAAGGCGCGCGGGGCGTTCAACACGCTGCTGTCGCAGACCGTACCCGCCGCCGGCGTCGCCGCCGCCTCGGGCGGAAATCACGGCGCGGCGGTGGCCCATGCCGCGCGCGCGCTGGGGCATGCGGCCGACATCTTCGTGCCCGAAACCTCCAGCCCGACGAAGATCGCGCGCATTCGCGCATCGGGTGCGCATCTGCATGTCGGCGGCGCGCGCTATGCGGATGCGGCCGAGGCCTGCGCGCGCCACCGCGCGGCGACGGGCGCGATGGACATTCACGCCTATGACGCGCCGGCGACCATCGCCGGACAGGGCACCGTGGCGCTCGAATGGCAGGAGCAGGTTCCCGATCTCGACACCGTGCTGATCGCGGTCGGCGGCGGCGGGCTGGTGTCGGGCTGTGCCGTCTGGCTGCATGAGGCGGTCAAGGTGATCGCGGTCGAGCCGGAAGGCGCCTGCGCGCTGCACGCGGCCTTGAGTTCCGGCCGCCCGGTCGACGTGCCGGTCGAAAGCCTGGCCGCCGACAGTCTCGGCGCCAAACGCTGCGGCGATCTGGTCTATGAGCTCGCCGCACCGCGCGTGGCGCAAAGCCTCGTCGTCTCCGACGAGGCGATCCGCGATGCCCAGACGCGGCTTTGGGCGGATGTGCGGATCGCGGCGGAACCGGGCGGCGCGGCCGCGCTGGCCGCACTCACCAGCGGGGTCTACCGGCCTGCCCGCGACGAACGCGTCGGCGTGCTGGTCTGCGGCGGAAACGTCGCGCTGGAGACCATCGAGACGCGCTGAGCGCCCTGCCGCTTGCCAAGGCCGCGGCGAGGATTTAGCAAACCCGTCAGAGGGTCAACACGAACCGAGGAAACGCACCGCCATGACCACGCACAAGCTTCTTCTCCTGCCCGGCGACGGCATCGGCCCGGAGATCATGGAGGAGGTGAAGAAGATCCTCGCGTGGTTCAGCGCGCGCGGCACCGCCACCTTCGAGACCGAGGAAGGTCTGGTCGGCGGCTCGGCCTATGACGCCCACGGGCAGGCGATCTCCGAAGACGACATGGCCAAGGCCATGGCGGCGGACGCGGTGATCTTCGGCGCCGTCGGCGGCCCGAAGTGGGACGGCGTGCCCTATGACGTGCGCCCGGAAGCGGGCCTCCTGCGCCTGCGCAAGGACATGCAGCTCTTCGCCAACCTGCGGCCGGCGATCTGCTATCCCGCGCTCGCCGATGCCTCCTCGCTCAAGCGCGACGTGATCGAGGGTCTCGACATCCTGATCCTGCGCGAGCTCACCGGCGGCGTCTATTTCGGCGAGCCGAAGGAAATCACCGATCTCGGCAACGGCCAGAAGCGCGCCGTGGACACGCAGGTCTATGAATCCTACGAGATCGACCGCATCGCGCGGGCCGCCTTCGAGCTGGCGCGCACCCGGCGCGGCAAGGTCACCTCGATGGAAAAGCGCAACGTCATGAAGTCGGGCGTTCTGTGGAACGAGGTCGTCACCCAGGCGCACAAGGACGGCTACGAGGACGTGGAGCTGGAACACATGCTGGCCGATGCCGGCGGCATGCAGCTGGTGCGCTGGCCCAAGCAGTTCGACGTGATCGTCACCGACAACCTCTTTGGCGACATGCTCTCCGACGTAGCCGCCATGCTCACCGGCTCGCTCGGCATGCTGCCCTCGGCCTCGCTCGGCGCCCCGGACCCGTCGACGGGCAAGCGCAAGGCGCTCTACGAGCCGGTGCACGGCTCCGCGCCGGACATCGCCGGCACGGGCAAGGCCAACCCGATCGCCATGATCGCGAGCTTCGCCATGGCGCTGCGCTATTCCTTCGAGCTGGTGGCGGAAGCCGACATGCTGGAAAAGGCGATCGCCCGGACGCTCGACAAGGGCCTGCGCACCGCCGACATCGCGGCCAAGGGCGAAGCGACCATCTCAACGACACAGATGGGCGACGCGATCGTCGCCGAACTCGACGCGCTCTCGGCCTGACGGCCGGCGACGCCTCAAAACACGAAAGCCGGTCGCGGATGCGACCGGCTTTTTTCTTGACCGGTCTCGAGCGGGAAACACATCAGCCCTCGAGCTTGCGTGCCTCGTCGGGCAGCATGATCGGAATGCCGTCGCGGATGGGATAGGCGAGCTTGGCCACGCGGGAGATCAGCTCCTGATTTTCCGCGTCATACTCAAGCGTGGTCTTCGTCACCGGACACACGAGAAGCTCCAGCAGCTTCCGGTCGAGCTCATGCACCGTCTGGTCCGTCATGTCCGTCTCTTTCTCACGTAGCCTTTTGCGGGCGCGGCCTTCTTTTCCCGGCCGGCCCTATTGCAGCGTCACGCCGCCGTCGTCGCCCTGCCTGCGCGCCAGGTCCACCTCGGTGAGGGCGACCAGCGTCTCGGCCCGCGTCTTCAGGTCCGGCGCTTCCAGCAGCGCCTGCTTTTCCGCCGGCCCATAGGGGCTCATCATCGACAACGCATTGACCAGAACCTCCGTGGAGGCGCGCTCGATGCTGTCCCAGTCGGCTTCCAGATCGTTGGCCTCGAGATAGCTGCGCAGGGTCTCGACGAGCCCCTTGCGGTCGACCGCATCCTCGCCGTGCCCCGTCTCGAAATCGTCGGGAAAGCCTTGCGCCGAAATGCGGCCGATGCGGAACGGGGTGACCGTTTCCAGCTCTTCCTCCAGCTTGAAGCGCGACACGCCGGTCAGCGTGATCAGATAGCGGCCGTCGCCGGTTTCCTGATAGGCGACGATCCGCCCCACGCAGCCGACGCCGACCAGCGGCGGCGTTTCGGACTGCTCCACGCCGGGCTGGGAAAAGTCCGGCTGGATCATGCCGATCATCCGGTCGCTCTTGAGCGCGGCGTCGATCATCGCGACATAGCGCGGCTCGAAGATGTTGAGCGGCATCTGCGCCTTGGGCAGCAGCACCGCGCCGGTCAGCGGAAACAGCGGCACGGTCTGCGGCAGGTCGGACGGATCGGAATAGGTCACATTGCCAGCAAGCATTCGACCTCACTCTGGTTACGGAACGTCTTTCCAACACCGGTCTATATGGGACGTTCCGCCCGCGCGGACCACCCGGCCCGCGCGGCTCGACGCGCGGCGCGCCCGGTTTAGCGGAACAGCACCGACGACAGCTTGCGCCGGCCGTAGCTGGTCGCCGGCTCCTTCGGCCCCCAGGCCTCGAAGAACTGCAGAAGCTGCTTGCGCGCCCCGTCCTCGTTCCACTCGCGGTCGCGACGCACGATCTCGATCAGATGGTCGACCGCCTGTTCCTTCTGCGCGCCGGAGCCCAGCGCCACGGCCAGATCGAAGCGGGCCTGATGATCGCCCGGATCGGAGGCGATCCGGGCTTCCAGTTCGGCGAGATCGCCGAGATTTTCCGCCTGTTCCGCGAGTTCGATGGCCGCGCGCGCCGCCGCGAGCGCCGGCTCGTTGGCCTTGTCCGCCGGCGCCAGCGCCAGGATTTCCTTCGCCCGGTCGAGCGCGTCGAGCGCGACATAGGCCTGCGCGAGCCCGCCAAGCGCCTTGACGTTCTGCGGCTCCAGCGCAAGCGCCGCGCCATAGAGCTCCGCCGCACGCGGCATGTCGCCGGCCTCCTGCGCGGCTTGCGCCGCGGCCAGCGTCTGATCGAAATCGCTCGGCGCCACCGGACCTGCGACGCGCTCGATGAAGGCCTTGATCTGGCTTTCGGGCTGCACGCCCATGAAGCCGTCGACCGGTTGCCCGTCCTTGAAGGCGATCACGGCCGGGATCGACTGGATGCCGAGCTGGCCCGCCACTTCCGGGTGATCGTCGATGTTCATCTTGGCGAGCACCACGGCGCCGCGCGCGTCGCGCACGGTCTTCTCGATCACCGGGGTGAGCTGCTTGCAGGGGCCGCACCAGGGCGCCCAGAAGTCGACCAGCACCGGCGTGGTGCGCGACGCCTCGATGACATCGCTCATGAAGGTCTGGGTGGTGACATCCTTGACGACGTCGCCCGCCGCCGCGCCGCCGGAGGGGCCGGCCGGCTGGCCGCCGCCGCTCATGCCACCGCCGAAACTGCCGCCGAAGCTGCCTCCGACCGAAAAGCCGTCATTGCTCATGTCGTGATCCCCAATCCCGCGCGGGCCCGACGCCGGGCGCGCTCGCCTGTCTCGTTGCGCCTAACATGGGCGTCGTGGCGTGAAATTTCAAACGGCCTCACACCGTCTCGCCGCTGACCGCAATCACCTGCGGCGTGTGACCGCAGGCCTTGGCGAAGGTCATCAGATCCCTGGCCGAAATCGTCGTCGTCGCGGTGTTCTGCAGCGGATGGAAGTTGAGCGGATCGACCGCCATCATCGCCGCGTCGAAGATCGGCGTGACCCGCTGCGCCGTGCGATCGTTGATCAGCGCGAAGGGCGTGACGGAGCCCGGCTCGACGCCCAACGCCTCCATCAGCAGATCCGCCTTGCCGAAGGACACGCGCCCCTGCGCGCCGATCTTGCCGTGGATCGACTTCAGGTCGATCTCCGCGTCATGCAGCGCGACCACGAGGAAGAGCCGTCCCTTCTTGTCCTTCAGGAAGAGGTTCTTGGTGTGCCCGCCCGGAATTCTGTCGTGGATCCCGGTCGATTCCTCGACCGTGAAGACCGCCGGGTGGTCGTGCGTTTCGCTCGAAATCTCCAGGTCCTCCAGAAAGGACAGAAGCTCGGCACGGCTTGCGGGCATGGGCGATCCTCCGTGGTGCGGTGCCTGCGCCGGATCGCCGGCGGCTGCACGTTTCTCTCCCTGTAGCCGAGGCGGCAGCACCGGCACAAGCCCGCCGGCGCGCGAAAAATCCACCGACCATCCACAGCCGGGAGCACGAAAGGCAGGCAGAGAAAAACCCTGTTGCAATCCGGATCGTGTTGCTGCATATACAGCCCACCTCAGGCGCCGGGGTCACCCGGACAGCCACTCGGATGCGGGCGTAGCTCAGGGGTAGAGCACAACCTTGCCAAGGTTGGGGTCGTGAGTTCGAATCTCATCGCCCGCTCCAAACATCTCTCCAGGACAATCTGAAACGGTCAGACGTTGCGTGCTTCGCGGCGGTATCGTTGCGTGTAGTGCGCGGGCTCGGGTCTCAGACCGGCACGGCCGCGCCGCGCCCGGTCTCGGCGCGATAGTGCGCCCACAGAAGCCGCGCCGCAATGCCGCGACAGGGCGCCCAGGCCTGCGCGCGGGCCCGCGTAGCGGCGACATCCGGGCGCGACGTACTCCCGTCGATCAGCCGCACCGCCTCGCGCAACGCCAGGTCGCCAGCGGGAAAGATGTCGGGATGCCCGGCGCAAAACAACAGGAACACATCCGCCGTCCACGGCCCGATCCCGCGCAAGGCGACCAGCCGGCGATGCGCTTCTTCAGCCGGCGCGCGGGCAAGCGCCGCCAGATCGAGCCCGCTCTCCAGCGCGTCGTAGACCGCGCGCAGGCTCGCGATCTTCGCCCGCGACAGCCCGGCGCGCCCGAGGTCCTCGTCGCTCAGGGCCGAGAGCGTTGCCGCCTCGAACGGATCGACCAGCGCCTCCAGCCGCGCGAAGATCGCCGCGGCACTGGCCACCGACACCTGCTGCGCCGTCACGATTCGGGCAAGGCCGGCGAGCGTCGGCGGAGACCGGCGAAGCGGCAGGGGCCCGGCGCGCGCCGCCACCGCCCGCAAGCCGGGATCGACGCGCAGCAAGGCCGCAAGGCCGACCTCAAGGTCGGCATCGGTTTCGATCGCTGTCAGCACCATCAAGCGTCTTTCCTCTCGGGAATGTCGGCGCGCGCGCTTCGGCAGCCTAGCGAAGACGCCCGCGCGCGCCAGCGGTTTCGCGGCCGGCGCCGGAGAGCCCCCGGTCGGTCGCCACGATCCCTTGATTGACCTTGGCGGGAAACCGGGGCATCTCGCCTCTATGACCGTCCCCGTCCTGCGCTTCGCACCGTCGCCCAACGGCCGGCTGCACCTCGGCCATGCCTATTCGGCGCTGATCAACCACGACACGGCCCGCGCCCGGGGCGGGCGCTTCCTTCTGCGCATGGAAGACATCGACACGACCCGCTGCACGGCCGACCTCGAAGCGGGGGTGCTCGAGGACCTCGCCTGGCTCGGTCTCGACTGGGAGCACCCCGTGCGGCGCCAGTCGGAGCATTTTGCCGACTACGCCCCCCCGCTCGCGCGGCTGGAAGCGATGGGGCTCGTCTACCGCGCCTATCTGACGCGTAGGGAAATCCGGGACGCGGTCGCCCGGACCGAAGCGCGAACCGGCCGGCCCTGGCCACGCGACCCCGACGGAGCGCCGCTCTACCCCGGCGATTCCGCCGTTCTGACACCGGACGAGATCGCCCGGCGGGCCGCTGACAATGCGCCCCATGCCTTGCGTCTGGACATGACGCGGGCACTGGCGAAGATCGCGCAGCCGCTCGACTGGATCGAGGAGGGAGGGGGCACGCGCGACCGCATTGCCGCCGAGCCGGCCCGCTGGGGCGATGTGGTGCTGGCGCGCAAGGAGATCCCGACGAGCTATCATCTGTCGGTGGTGGTCGACGATGCCGCGCAAGGGATCACGCATGTGATGCGCGGACGCGATCTCTACGCCGCGACGGCCGTGCACCGCCTGCTGCAGGTGCTGCTCGACCTGCCGGCGCCCGTCTATCATCACCATGCGCTGATCCTCGACGCGAACGGGCGCAAGCTCTCCAAGTCCGACGGCGACACCGCGCTGGCGGCCCTGCGGTCCGACGGCTGGACGCCGGAGGATGTGCGGGCCCGGGTGGGGCTTTAAGGCATTTCCGAAGCCGGCTTACGCCAATCCCAGAAAGGCCATCCACAGCCCCGTGGTCACCACGGCCGCGCCGGTCGTCAGCGTGATCGAATTGGCCGACATGGCATGGCCGGTGCCGTAGCGATTGGCGAAGAGAAACGCGTTGATGCCGGTCGGGCAGGCGGCCGTCAGCGTCGCCACCGCCACCCACAGCGGCGGCAGGTTCACCACATGCGCCGCCATCACGTAGACCACCGCCGGCATCACGGCGACCTTGAGCAGGCTGAGCAGCAGCCCCGGCGCGAGATTGCCGCGAATGCCATAGGCGACCATGCTCATGCCGAGCGAGAACAGCGCCACCGGAACGGCCGCCCCGGCGATGCGGCCGAGCACGTCCGAGACGATGCCGTCGAGCGGCAGTCCGGCGATGCGCCAGGCGCCGCCGGCGAGAATGCCGATGACGATCGGATTGGTGAGCAGATTGCGACCGACATCGCGCAAAAGCGCGCCCAGCGGCTTGGGCGCATGGGTTCCGTCGATCACGGCGGCGCGTTCCATCAGAACGGCGCAGACGATGGTCATCACCGGCAGATGGATCGAGATCAGCACGAAGAGCGGCACCAGCCCCGCCTCGCCGTAGATCGCCGTGATCAGCGGAATGCCGACCAGAACGGTATTCGCGAAGCCCGCGCTGATGCCGGCGATCACGCCGGCGCGCGCCTCGCGCCCGAAGCCGCGCCGCACGATCACCGTGCCGATGGCCCAGGTCACGGCGACGCCGGTGAAATACGCGATCCAGAAGCCCCAGGGGGAGACGCCGCCGAGCGAGCTCGTGGCGAGGGTGCGGAAGATCAGCACCGGAATGGCGATCACGAAGACGAATTGCCCGAGCGCGTCGCCGATCTCCGCCTTGAGCAGGCCCGAGCGCGCCGAGACATAGCCGATCCCGATGAGCGCGAAGACCGGCAGGACGATGGTGAGGATCTGATCGACCATGCGCGCTCTTTCGCACGCGCACGCCCCGACGACAAGCCCGCGCTGCGTCAGGACGGCCCCGCGCTGCATCAGGCCAGAAAAGGGCGCCGGCCGTGCCTTGTCCCTGGTGGGCCTCTGCCGTGTTGGGTTGTGCTTGGTTTCGGTGGACGGCGCTGTCAAAGTCGGCCGCAGGGGTGACGCAGGCGCGAATCGGCGCCCGACCCGGCCTTCTCGACGCTGCCCCTCCCACACGGCATCGAGGGGTCGGCGTCATCGACCGTCAGGACGCGAGGACGCAATGCCGGACACAGAGGACCGCGACTGCACGCCGGCGGGGCGCCCCGAGCCGGGGGAGACCCATGACGCGCGCCTCGCGGCACTGCTGCACGATCTGCGCACCCCGCTGTCGGCGATGAAGACGGCGAGCGAGGTGATCGGCCTCGACCCGCTCAACGACCGGCAGGCCCGGGCGCTGCACACGCTGGAACTGGCGATCGATGCGCTGCTGTCGATGACCCAGGGCTTTCTCGATGCGCCCGACGGTCCGGCGCGGGCCATCGAACCCGGCAACGCGGGCGAGGAAATCGAGGCCACCGTCGATCTCTTCATGGCGGACGCGCGAGCGCGCGGGCTCAACCTGACGGCGCGCCTGTCGCCGGATCTGGAAAGCTACGCTCTCGGCGATCCGCTGACGCTGCGGCGCATCCTTTCGGTGCTGCTCGACAATGCGCTCAAATACACCGGCGAAGGCTCGGTGCAGGTGACCGCCGACGTCGAACGCGGCGGGGCCCGGCCCATGCTGGTGCTCGATCTGACGGACACCGGGATCGGCATTCCCGAGGACGAGCGGGTGGACCTGTTTCGCCCGCGCCGGCGCGGCAGCCGGGCCCGGAGCACGGCAAGCGGCAGCGGGCTCGGCCTGTGGAGCGCGGCGCGACTGGCCACATCGGCCGGCGGCCGGCTCGATCTTCTCGACAGTTCCGCCGCCGGAACGACCTTCGGCCTGCGGCTTCCGCTGACCGCTCCGGCGCCGGCCTCGGTCGAAACGCAGGGCAGCAACATCGGCCCCCTGCCGCTGCGCCGCGTCCTCGTGGTGGACGACAATGCGGCCAACAGGCAGATGATGCAGGCGATGCTGGAGGCCTTCGGGCTCGAGGTCGTGCTCGCCGAAGGCGGCCACGCGGCGCTAACCTTACTGAAAGCGCACCCCGTCGATGCCGTTCTGCTCGACATCAACATGCCGGGGATGGACGGCGTCGAAACGGTTTCGGAAATCCGGAAACGGTCGGGCACTGACGCCCATCTGCCGGTGATCGGCATCACCGCGGCGCTGCTGCCCGGCTCGCGCGTGCTCGAGCGGGCCGGTTTCGATGCGGTGCTCGACAAGCCGGTCGCCCCGGCGGTGCTGTTCGACACCCTCGACCGGCTGATGCGGGATGCCTCGCGGGGCTAACGCGCCGCTCACACCGCCTCGGCGCTCACACGACGACGATGCCGCTGTGCTTGGCCTTGTGCTCCGGTTCCACGTGGATCGTGGTGCGCGCGCCGGGCACGCCCTCGGCGATCCCCACCTCGATCCGGTCGCAAATCTCGTGCGCGCGCTCCACGGTCATGTCGCCGGGCACCACCAAATGGAAATCGATGAAGATCACATGGCCGGCCGACCGCGTCCGGAGGTCGTGCGCCTCCAGCGCCCCGGCGCCGGCCGCCGAGATGGCGTCGCGGATCTTGTCCTGCATGGCCGGCGGCACCGCCTCGTCCATCAGTCCGCCCACCGATTCCTTCATCAATATCCAGCCCGACCACAGGATGTTGAGCGCGACGATCCCCGCAAGCAGCGAATCGAGCGCCTGAATGCCGGTGCCCCACACCAGACCGACGCCGATCAGCACGCCCGCCGACGACAGCACGTCCGTGACGAGATGCTTGCCGTCGGCCTCCAGCGCCTTCGAGCGATGGCTTCGCCCGACCCGGATCAGGACGAAGGCCCAGACGCCGTTGATCAGGCTTGCCAGCGCATTGACGCCGAGCGCCTGCGCCGTGAACACCACCGGCTGCGGATCGAGATAGGCGAGCACCGCCTCCCGCGCGATCGACAACGCGGCGAGCACGATCATCACGCCGACGAAGACCGCGGCGAAATACTCCGCCTTGTGATGCCCGTAAGGGTGATTGCTGTCGGCCGGTTTCGCGGCGAACCATACGGCCAGAAAGGCCGCGACCGCCGAGGCGACGTTGACGACGGACTCCAGCGCATCGGAATAGAGCGCGACCGACCCGGTCCACCAATAGGCGACCAGCTTCAGGCCGAGCACGGCACAACCGACGGCGATGCTCGCCAAGGCGATACGCAAACGAAGGATCATGCGGGCGGCCTGTGCGGATACGGTCCAGGTGTCTGTGCCCGGGGTCGCGAGCGGATCGCACCCGGTGCGGCGGCCAAGCCCTAGCCGGTTTTTCCGCCGCTGACAAACCCGCAGACCGGCATTCGGACCAGCCCGTCGATCCGCGCGGGTCTCGCCTTTCCGACGCCGGCTAAAGCATGCCCGCGCCGAGAATGATGCCGGGACGGCCGTCGCGCTCCATCTGCACGAGCACGGCGCAGCGTCCGGCGCGCATCTTCCTCAGTTCGCTCATCGGCAGCCGGTAGGTCGCCGTGCCGCCGTCCCACATGCCCACCGCCCGCAGGCCCAGGACCACGTTGGAATAGACGATTTCCCGTCCCCGGTTTTCCCCGCGCCCGATGTTCACCGCGACCGGATCGGAGACAAACGCGAAGACGACCGTCGCCATCGCTCCGGGCGCGCGTGCCACCTCCGCCGGCAAGGCGCCCGACACCCGGATTTCCAGCACGTCCGAATGCGGCTCGAGCGTGACCTGGACAGGCAGGGCGGGCAGGGCGGACAACGCCCGCTCCAGCGCGCCATGATCGCTGCCGACCAGATGCCGGTGGCCGTTGACGACGATCTGCGGGGTATAGACCTCGCGGTCGCCGCGGGCCTCGGCATAATCGCGCTGGCGGGCGCTGTGCGCCGGCAGGGCGAGCGTGTCCTGCCAGCCGAGATAGTCCCAGTAATCCACCGGAAAGGTGAGGGCGACGAGATCGTCGCGTTCGGCGAGCTTCTGCATCAGACGGTCGGCCGGCGGACAGGAAGAGCAGCCCTGGCTGGTGAAGAGTTCGACCACGCCCCGCGGGCGGTCGCCGGCCTGCGCCGGCCCCGACGCCACACCCGGCACCACAACCGACACCAGTACGGGCACCAGACCGGCAAGGAGCGTCAGCGCCCGACCGCCACGCACCAAAGACACAAGCGAAAATCCCATGACCATCTCGCGGATCGTCTCCGGCTGCGGGAGCGCAGGACCGCGATGCGCCTCATCGCGCTTCGCGGGAAGCGCAACGATAGGAAGCCGCGCGATCAATGGCCAGTCACGAGGCCTTGAGGCGCGCCGGAAGCGAGCCCGCGTCACCGGGCCATCGCCCCGGTCTCGCCGGGCGGATTGGAGAAGGGCGCACCGCTTTCGCCGGCGTCGAGCGCGCGCGCGTGATGCAGCGCCCAGTGGACGGAGGGAAAGGCGATGGCGTCCCAGGGAATGTCGTCCCAGGCGAAGAGTCCGGCCTCGAGCGTCTCCGAGCCGGCGGCGAAGGCGCCGTCGAAGCGCGCGCGATAGATGAGCTGGACCTGCGACAGACGTTCGATGGTGTAGACGGCCAGAAGCCGATCGAGCACGATCTCGGCGCAGAGCTCCTCGCGCGCCTCGCGCCGGGCGCCGTCCTCGGGCGTTTCGCGCTGTTCCAGATAGCCCGCCGGCAGGGTCCACAGGCCGGAGCGGGGCTCGATCGCCCGCCGGCCGAGCAGATAGCGCCCGGCATGGGTGACCACGGCGCCGACGACGATGCGCGGGTTGTCATAGGCGATGAAGCCGCAGTGGTCGCAGACGTCGCGCTCGTGCGTGTCGCCCTCCGGCGTCGCGCGGCGGAAGTCCGGGGACAGGGCGCGGTCGGGCATCGCGGGCGGTCCCGTCACGCGCCGTTCGGCGACGCGAGCACCTTTTCCAGCTCCGGCAGGAACACGTCGCGATAGGTCTCGGGCGCCAGCGGCCCGATGAACTTGTAACGGATGGTGCCGGCCGCATCGACGATGAAGGTCTCCGGCACCCCGTAGACGCCCCAGTCGATGGCCGCGCGGCCCCGGTCGTCGGCCCCGACGCGATCGTAAGGATTGCCGAGGGCGCCGAGGAAGCGCCGCGCATTTTCCGGCTTGTCCTTGTAGTTGATGCCGATGATCTCGGCCCGCCCGTCGTCGGCCAGCGCCTCGAGCAGGGGATGCTCCTGCCGGCACGGCACGCACCAGGACGCGAAGATGTTGACCACGCTCACCTTGCCCAGCAGATCGGCACGGGTGAAGCCCGGCATCGGCGCCCCGTCCTCGCCGAGGAGGTCGGGCACCGGCGGCAGCGTGAACTCCGGCGCGGGCTTGCCGATCAGCGCGGAGGGCACCTGCGAGGTGTCCTTGCCGCTCAGGAGCTGCACGAGAAACAGCGCCGCCAGAAGGCCGAAGACGACCAGTGGCAGCAGGGCCACCAGGGGCAGACGGCGTTTCGGGCGCGCGGCAGGTGCGGAGGCGGTGTCGTCGCTCATGCGTCGGGATCCTTGGCCGTTGCGGTTGCCGCCCCCCGATGCGCCCCCTGTCTTGCCCCCTCGTGTGCCCCGCCCGATGTCGCGCCCTGTGTCGAGCGCCGCCGGATGCCCTGCGCCTCGAGCGTGGCAAGCCGGCTGCGCAAGGACGTCTGATCGGCGCGGATCCAGACGAACAAGGCACCGATCACGCCGATGGTGACGATGTAGCAGGCGACGATGAAGCCCCAATGGGGCCCCAGGTCGAGAAACTCGATCATGAACTCGATCATTCGGCCGCCTGCGGGGTCGCCACGCCGACGCGCGCGCTCGCGGCCTGCAATTGCAGCGTCCTCAGCCGCCGCCGCAGGACCTCGTTGCGCATCGCCATCAGGTGAAGGATGAGAAAGAGAAGGGTGAAAGCGCCCGCCATGACGAGCAGCGGCCACAGGATCGAGGCATGGATCGTCGGGCCGTCGAGGCGGATCACGCTCGCCGGCTGGTGCAGCGTGTTCCACCAGTCGACGGAAAACTTGATGATCGGCAGGTTGATCGCACCCACCAGCGTCAGCACCGCCGCCGCCTTGCCGGCGCGGATCGGGTCCTCGATGGTGCGCCACAGCGCGATCAGGCCGAGATACATGATGAACAGCACCAGCACCGAGGTCAGCCGGGCGTCCCACACCCAGTAGGTGCCCCACATCGGCTTGCCCCACAGCGACCCGGTGATCAGCGAGATCAGCGTGAAGGCGGCCCCGATGGGCGCAGCCGCCTTGGCCGACACGTCGGCGAGCGGGTGTTTCCAGATCAGCGTGCCGAGCGAGGACACCGCCATGATCGAGTAGCACATCATCGCCAGCCACGCCGCCGGCACGTGCAGATACATGATCTTGATGGTCGCGCCCTGCTGGTAGTCGTCGGGGGCGACGAAGAACGTCAGATAGAGACCGACGGCGAAGGCGACGACGCACGCCCCCACGAGCCAGGGCAGGAGACGCCCGGAGAACGTGAGGAAACGGGTCGGATTTGCAAGGTCGATGATGGCCATGGAACAGTTCTAATGTCGCGGTACAGCGCTTTCAATGGACGAGAACGCAACGTCGCGCCTTGACCGAGATCACATCGGGTTGAAACTTGGCGTGGATCCTCTCCGCCGCGGCAATCGGCCCCCGATCCGACACCCCGACCTCAATCGCTGGAAAAGCGCAGCGCCATGGCCGAGGCCACCGGCCCCACGACGCCCGAGATCAGCGTGAGGGCGCACAGGAACAGGAACGGCGTCATGAAGGGCGTCGGCTCCGTGACCGCCGCGCCCGAGGCGCTGACGCCGAAGATCAGCACGGGGATCGAGAAGGGCACGACCAGCACCGCGAGCAGCAGTCCGCCCCGGCGCAGCGAGACCGTGAGCGCCGCGCCGACGGCGCCGATCAGCGTCAGCGCCGGCGTGCCGACCAGAAGCGTCAGCGTCACCGCGCCGATCGCCAGCGGCTCGAGGTTGAGAAAGATCGACAGAACTGGCGCCGAGAGCACCAGCGGCAGTCCCGTGCCCGCCCAATGCGCCAGGCATTTCACCAGCACCAGCAGTTCCAGCGGCCGTCCGGCCATCAGCATGAGGTCGAGCGACCCGTCGTCGCGATCGGCCTGAAACAGGCGGTCGAGCCCGAGCAGGGTCGCCAGCAGCGCCCCGATCCACAGCACCGCCGGCCCGATCAGCGCCAGCAGGTTGAGATCCGGGCCGACGCCGAAGGGGATGACCGTGATGACCGCGAGAAAGAACAAGACGCCGATCAGCGCGCCGCCGCCGACGCGCAGCGCGAGCCGCAGCTCGCGGACGAAGAGCGCGCCCACCCAGCCGGTCATGCCGCCGCCTCCAGCCGCAGGGTCTCGATTGTCGGCAGGGTGAGCGTCTGGTGCGTGGCCGCGACGATCAGCCCGCCGGCCGAAAGATGCTCCGCCATCAGCGCCAACAGACGCGCCTCCGACGCCGCGTCGAGGGCGGAGGTCGGTTCGTCCATCAGCCACACGGGCCGCGCCACCACGAGCAGCCGCGCCAGCGCCAGCCGGCGGCGCTGGCCGGCCGACAGATAGGCGGCCGGCAGATCGGCCGCGTGATCGATCCCCAGCGTTTCCAGCGCGGTCTGCGCGGAGACGGGGGCCAGCCCGCCGCAACGCTCGATCGGCGTGTAGAAGCGCGCCCAGAACTCCAGGTTCTCGCGCACGGTGAGCGCCGCCTTCAGGGCATCGAGATGACCGAAGTAATGGCAATGCTCGCTGGCGCGATAGTCCGCGTCGCCGCCCTCGACCCGCACGGAGCCGAGCGACGGCGCGACCAGCCCGGCGAGCACTCGCAGCAGGCTGGACTTGCCGACGCCGTTCGGGCCCGTGATCACCAGCGCGACGCCGGCCTCGAGCGCGAAGGCCAGATCCGAAAAGACACGGCGGCCACCGCGGTCGCAGGCCAGGCTTTCTGCAAGAAGACGCATCGTGAGGGATCGGGCTCGGGGTCGGCGGGTCGGACGGGCGACGCGGGATACGCTCCAAGCCAATCGCACGGCCCCGGTCACGGGATCAAGAGACAATGCGCCCGTCGCACCCGCCGTCGCGCGGGCCGGGGACGGATGCCGGACGGTCGGGCCTGCCAGTTGCGCGATCGGACGCGCGATCGGACGCTCCGGTTTCCGGGCCCGTTCCCGGCCCGGAAACCGGAGCGCGGCGCATGCCCGTTTGCCGAGACTATTTGCCGAGAGGGACGCGTCGCTTGTCGCTGGCACCGCGTCGCAAAATTCGGTATACGGGCGCCAACCCGCGCGCCGAAGTGTCGCATTCGCCTCACCTCGCGCCGCGACGACCGCTCCCCGGCGGACCCCGGTCCTGACGCGCCCCGATCTCGCGGGCGGTCTGCCCCCGGTCCTCCCGTCCCGCCGGGCCGGCATTCAGGGTGCGTCCGCCTCATGCGCGGGCCCGCACGCACACAGGAAGGGGATCGCCAGCCGTGACCAAATCTCTCGACAGTTTCAATGCCAGGAAGACGCTGCAGGTCGGCGACAAGACCTACACCTATTTCTCCATTCCCGAGGCGGAGAAGAACGGGCTGGACGGCGTCTCGAAGCTGCCGTTCTCGCTCAAGGTGGTGCTGGAGAACCTGCTGCGCTTCGAGGATGGCCGCACCGTCACGAAGGAAGACATCGTCGCCTGCGCCGAATGGCTGAAGACGCGCAAGTCCAGCCACGAGATTTCCTATCGCCCGGCGCGCGTCCTGATGCAGGACTTCACCGGCGTTCCGGCCGTCGTCGACCTTGCGGCAATGCGCGACGCGGCCGTGAAGCTCGGCGGCGACCCGAAGAAGGTCAACCCGCAGGTGCCGGTCGACCTCGTCATCGACCATTCGGTGATGATCGACTATTTCGGCACCAGGGACGCCTTCACCAAGAACGTCGAGCTGGAGTACGAGCGCAACGGCGAACGCTACGAGTTCCTGCGCTGGGGCCAGTCGGCCTTCGACAATTTCCGCGCCGTGCCGCCGGGAACCGGCATCTGCCACCAGGTCAACCTGGAGTACCTCGGTCAGACCGTCTGGACGAAGGACGAGGACGGCGAGACGATCGCCTATCCCGACACGCTGGTGGGCACCGACAGCCATACGACGATGGTCAACGGCCTCGCCGTGCTCGGCTGGGGCGTGGGCGGCATCGAGGCGGAAGCGGCCATGCTCGGCCAGCCGATCTCCATGCTGATCCCCGAGGTCGTCGGCTTCAAGCTGACCGGCAAGCTCAACGAGGGCATCACCGCCACCGACCTGGTGCTGCGCGTCGTGGAAATGCTGCGCCAGAAGGGCGTGGTCGGCAAGTTCGTGGAGTTCTACGGCCCCGGCCTCGACAACCTCAGCCTCGAGGACGCGGCGACGATCGCCAACATGGCGCCGGAATACGGCGCGACCTGCGGCTTCTTCCCCGTCGACGGCGACACGCTCGCCTATCTCACCTCGACCGGCCGCGATCCGGAGCGCGTCGCGCTGGTGGAGGCCTATGCCAAGGCGCAGGGCATGTTCCGCTCGGGCGACGAGGAGCCGGCCTTCACCGACACGCTGGAGCTGGACATCTCCACCGTCGTGCCGTCGCTGGCCGGCCCGAAGCGTCCGCAGGACCGCGTCGCGCTGAGCGAGGCGGCGCCGAAGTTCGCCGAGGCGCTGACCGAGATCAAGGGCGGCGGCATCGCGCCGGGCGCAATGCCCGCGTCGAAGGACGAGTCGCGCTTCGTGGGCGAGGGCGCCACCGGCGTGCTCGACAAGCCGCACCAGCGCTATGACGTCGACGGCCGCGACCACGGCCTCGCCGACGGCGACGTGGTGATCGCCGCGATCACCTCCTGCACCAACACCTCCAACCCCTCCGTGCTGATCGGCGCCGGCCTCATCGCCCGCAACGCGCTCGCCAAGGGGCTCAAGGTCAAGCCGTGGGTGAAGACCTCGCTGGCGCCGGGCTCCCAGGTTGTCACCGACTATCTGGAGAAGGCCGGGCTGCAGGACGATCTCGACGCGCTCGGCTTCAACCTCACCGGCTACGGCTGCACGACCTGCATCGGCAACTCCGGTCCGCTCGACCCGGCGATCTCCAAGACGATCAACGACAACGATCTGGTCGCCTGTTCGGTGCTCTCGGGCAACCGCAACTTCGAGGGCCGCGTCAATCCGGACGTGCGGGCGAACTATCTCGCCTCGCCGCCGCTCGTCGTCGCCTATGCGCTCGCGGGCTCGCTGCATGTGGACCTGACCAGGGACCCGCTCGGCGAGGACAAGGACGGCAATCCGGTCTATCTGAAGGACATCTGGCCGACCAACGCCGAGATCACCGACCTGATCCGCACCTCGATCACCGAGGAGATGTTCCGCGAGCGCTACTCCGACGTCTTCAAGGGCGATGAGCACTGGCAGGGGATCAAGGTCGAGGGCGGCATGACCTACGGCTGGCCGGCCGGGTCGACCTACGTCCAGAACCCGCCGTACTTCGAAGACATGACCATGGAGCCGAAGCCCCTCGAGGATATCGAGAGCGCGGCCGTGCTCGGCCTCTTCCTCGACTCGATCACGACCGACCACATCTCGCCGGCCGGATCGATCAAGGCGGATGCCCCGGCGGGCACCTACCTGCAGGAGCATCAGGTCGCGCAGAAGGACTTCAACTCCTACGGCGCGCGGCGCGGCAACCATGAGGTCATGATGCGCGGCACCTTCGCCAACATCCGCATCAAGAACCAGATGGTTCCGGGCGTGGAAGGCGGCGTCACCGTCAAGGACGGCGAGAAGAAGTGGATCTACGACGCGGCCATGGAGTACAAGGCCGAGGGCACTCCGCTCGTCATCTTCGCCGGCAAGGAATACGGCACCGGCTCGTCGCGCGACTGGGCGGCGAAGGGCACGCGCCTTCTGGGCGTGCGCGCCGTCATCGCGCAGTCCTTCGAGCGTATCCACCGCTCGAACCTCGTCGGCATGGGCGTGCTGCCCTTCACCTTCAAGGAGGGCGAGAGCTGGCAGTCGCACGAGATCACCGGCACCGAGAAGGTGACCATCAAGGGCGTCGCCGATCTCAAGCCGCGCCAGATGGTCGACATCGAGGTCGAATACGCCGACGGCACCAAGAAGACCATCGAGGTCCTGTGCCGCATCGACACCGAGGACGAGCTGGAATACGTGCGCTCCGGCGGCATCCTGCACTATGTGCTCCGGAACCTCGTCGCCGCGTAAGCGCGCAACACCTCGAGACGACGGAAAGGCCGGCCCAGCGCCGGCCTTTTCTTTTGGGGCGGGGGAAGTCACAAGGACGGGCCCTTGTCCCGGCGCCCTCCCGCACGAAGGCGCAGCCGAAGATGCGGGATCGGAGAGCCGCAAGACGCGCGTTGTCGGCACGGTCGCCGCGATGCGAGAGTGAAGCCCTGTGCCGCCCCGGTCCCGGATCGTCGCCTGCGCGACGCGCGCGGGCGACTTACCCCGCGAGCATCGCGTCCAGCAGATCGGCGTAGATCGCCTCGACGCGCGCGGCCGCGGCGCCGCCCTGACGGTGGATGTAGGACAGGCCCGGTCCAGCGTTGATCTCCAGCACAACCGCGCGCGGGGTGTCGGCGGAAAGCTCTTCGACCAGCAGATCCACGCCGGCGAACCTGAGGCCCAGCGCGGCCGCCGCCCGCGCGCCGAGACCGGCGAGCGCCGGCGGCAGGGTGTCGGTGACGTCCTCCGCCGTGCCGCCCGTCGACAGATTGGCATTGGCGAGACAGGCGATCCTTTCGCCGGCGGCCGGGACGCTGGCGAGCGTGCGGCCCGAGGCCGCGAGATGGGCGAGGATGCGCGGATCGTCGACCGCGATGCGCGCGCCGTGTCCGCCCGCCGAGAACGTCGCCAGCCGGGCCGCCAGCAAGGCCGAAACGGGCGAGAGCCCGTCGCCGACGACCGTCAGCGGTGCCCGCAGAAAGGCCGCCCGGACCGCGCCGTCGAGCACGACGAGACGCAGATCCGCACCGTCGACCGTTTCCTGAACGAGCACCCGGTCGTGACGCACACAGAGCCCCGACAGGGCGGCGGTCAGCGCGGCCGCGTCCGCGACCTTGACCACGCCGTCCCCCTCCGAGCCCTCGTTCGGCTTCACGTAGAGCGGAAACCCCACGTCGCGCGCAAAGGCTAGGGCGGCCTCGCTGTCCGGCAGACGGGCGGCGATGGCGGGGTTCTTCAGGTGAAAGGCGGCGATGCGCTGCGGCGCATGCACCAGCAGGCCGCGCGGCACATTCAGTCCAGCCGCGCTCAGGAAGCGGGCGGCATAGTCCTTGTCGCGGGCAAGGGCTGCCGCGCCCGCGGGGTTGATGTCGAAATTGGTGCCTTTGAAGACGCTGCGGCGGCCATCGGCGGCGACGATCGCGCCGGCGTAGCCGTAGGTGGGCTCCACCTCCAGCCGCGCGCCCCGCGCCGCGCACAGCCGCTCGAAGAGAGCAACCCACAGGGGCGGGCGGGGCGCATCAAGTGGCGGGCGGGGCGCGTCAAGCGGCCGGCGGGGCGCGTCCCCGAACTCGCTCGCGGCCATGGGCGCGGCCTCAGTTGCCGCGCCGCTGCATGGTGTTGGCGTTGTAGTCGATGGTGAAGAGCTTCGGGTTGGTCGGACCGTTGACGGTCGTGTTGTAGATCGCGACCGAAGTGTCGAAGCCTTGCGCATCCGTCACGGTCCACTGCTTCAGTTCGGTGCTCTCGGCGTCGAAGATCAGCGTCAGCTTGCCCGAGCCGAAGGTCGTGTCGTCGGCGAGCACGACGGTGACGAGATCCGGTTCCACCGACACGCCGGTGACCTGGGCGTCCGATTGCAGGTTGATCTGCTCGGCCAGCAGGAAGCGCAGCGGTGTTTCCGACAACGGCCAGATGTCCTGCGTGGCGAGCTTGCGGTCCTTCACCGAGACCGACTTGCCGTCGGCGATGATGTCCACCTTGGACGGCGGATTGTAATAGAAGCGGATGCGGCCCGGCCGGGCGAGGTAGAACTTGCCCTCGGCGCGCTCTCCGTTCGGACCGAACTGGATGAAGTCGCCGTGCATGGTCTTCACGGAGTTGAAATAGGCGTTCACCTCGGCAAGCGTCGTCTGCTGCTCGCTGGTGAGCGTCGCGGCCTGTGCGCCGGCGACCCCGGCGAGCGGCAGCGCGGCGGCGCAGGCAAGCGCCGCGAGGCGCAGCACCGCGCGGCGGGCGAGGGGGCGGCGGAGAAGGGTCATGCGTGTGGCTCCGTCGAGTGATCTGGGCGCGCACCGGCGCCGAATCGTGCCATCGGATGTTGCCCCGCGCTAGCAGGCGGCTGTGGCGAAGTTGCGACGCGGGCGGGCGTCAGAAGTCCTCCTCGACCCCGTTCTGCACCAGGATCTCGCGCTTGCCGGCATGATTGGCCGGTCCGACGAGGCCTTCCTGCTCCATCCGCTCGATGATCGAGGCGGCCCGGTTGTAGCCGATCGACAGACGGCGCTGGATGTAGGAGGTCGAGGCCTTCTTGTCGCGCAGCACGATGGCCACCGCCTTGTCATAAAGATCGTTGCTCTCGTCGCCGCCGCCGGCAAGCCCGTCGTAGGGGCTGTCTGAGACCTCGTCCTCTTCCGTGACCGCCTCCAGATATTGCGGCGTGCCCTGGCGCTTGAGGTGCGCGACGATGTCCTCCACCTCGTCGTCGGAGACGAAGGGCCCGTGCACGCGCTGGATGCGCCCGCCGCCGGCCATGTAGAGCATGTCGCCCTGACCCAGCAGCTGTTCCGCGCCCTGTTCGCCGAGGATCGTGCGGCTGTCGATCTTGGAGGTGACCTGGAACGAGATGCGGGTCGGGAAGTTCGCCTTGATCGTGCCGGTGATCACGTCGACCGAGGGGCGCTGCGTCGCCATGATCAGGTGAATGCCGGCGGCGCGCGCCATCTGCGCCAGACGCTGGATCGCGCCCTCGATGTCCTTGCCCGCGACCATCATCAGGTCGGCCATCTCGTCGACGATGACAACGATGTAGGGCATCTTCTCCAGCGGCAGTTCCTCGTCCTCGTAGATCGGTTCGCCGGTGTCGCGGTCGAAGCCGGTCTGCACGGTGCGGGTGAAGACCTCGCCCTTTTCCAGCGCCTGCGCCACGCGGGTGTTGTAGCCGTCGATGTTGCGCACGCCCATCTTCGACATCTTCTTGTAGCGGTCCTCCATCTCGCGGACGGTCCACTTGAGCGCGACGACGGCCTTCTTCGGATCGGTCACGACCGGCGTCAGCAGATGCGGAATGCCGTCGTAGATCGACAGTTCCAGCATCTTCGGATCGATCATGATCAGCTTGCACTGCTCCGGCTCGTGCCGGTACAGCAGCGACAGGATCATCGTGTTGATCGCCACCGACTTGCCCGAGCCGGTGGTGCCGGCGACGAGCAGATGCGGCATGCGCGCCAGATCCGCGATCACCGGCTCGCCGCCGATGGTCTTGCCCAGCGTCAGCGCGAGCTTGGCCTTGCTCTTCTCGTAGTCGCTGGCGGCCAGCAGCTCGCGCAGGAACACCATTTCGCGGCGCTGGTTCGGCAGTTCGATGCCGATGGCATTCTTCCCCGGAATCACGGCGACACGCGCGGAAATGGCGCTCATCGAGCGGGCGATGTCATCGGCGAGCCCGATCACGCGGCTCGACTTGATGCCCGGCGCCGGCTCCAGCTCGTAGAGCGTGACCACGGGACCGGGGCGCACCTCGATGATCTCGCCGCGCACGCCGAAATCCTCCAGCACGCCTTCGAGAATCCTCGCGTTCTGTTCCAGCGCGTCGGTGTTGATCGCCGCCTGGCGGCTGCCGGCCTTCGGCTCGGCGAGCAGATGCAGCGGCGGCAATTCGTAGCTGTCGGGCGCCTTGAGGAAGGAGGGCTGCGCCTCCGCCGCGACCCGCTTGCCCGGTCGCGGACGGCCGGCCGGCGGCACCACCCGGCCGGTGGCCACGGGCTCCTCGCGCCGCGCCGGGCCGGCGATGCTTCTCGGCAACGGTGTGGCCATCGCTCCGTCGTCCGCCTCGTCGAGATCCGGCAGGTCGTCGAGGCTCGCGGCGGGAGCGGGCGCGCGTGGCGCGACCGGCTCCGCCAGGTCCGGTTCGGCCATCTCCTCGTCCTCGCCGGGATAGAAGGCGTCGAGGCCGTCGTCCTCACGCGGCATCAGCCGATCCGCGAGCCGCTGGCGCAAGGCGCTGAAGCCGCCGCGCCGTCCGACCGGATCCTCGTCTTCCTCCACGACCTCCGGATACGCGGCGTCCCAATCGTCATCCCCGTCTTGGAGATCGGGGTCGACGGGCCCCGCATAAGCCTGCGGCCTGCGGCGCCGGCCGACCATCCGCCGCGCGGTCGCGCGCGCCAGAAGACCCCAATGGGCGAACGCGCCGGCCATCGCCTGCCAGCGGCCTCCGGCGTCGTCGTCATCCTCGTCGTCGGCGTCGAAGTCGGGCACCGCGCCGACGCTGCGGGCATGCCGCGAGGGCTCGGGCAGGGGCGTGCGCACCGGCTCGGGATCGCGCGCCAGCCAGCCGCCGGCGCGCAGCATCAGATAGGCCGCCGGCACACCGAGACCGAGACCGCCGACGATCATCGCCATGCCTTCGGTCAGATCGCCCGTCAGGGCGGCCGGAATGACATGCACGAAATCGCCCAGAAAGCCGCCGAGTCCGGTCGGCAGCGGCCAGCCGGACGGCACAGGCAGGGCGGCGAGCGCGCCGGCCGCCAGCAGCGTTCCCGCGACCCAGGCCCCGATCCGGCGCCAGGCGATACGCGTCGCCCGCGCCGCGAGCAGGCGCCAGCCCCACAGCACCACCGGCAGCAGGAACACCGCCGAGGCCAGTCCGATCGCCTGCATGAAGAGATCGGCCACCACCGCGCCCGGCCAGCCGAGCGCATTGCGCACCGGCGCCGTCGTGGCGTGGCTGAGGCTCGGGTCGGTCGCCGACCAGGTGGCGAGCGCGGAGGCGAGCGCGGCGCACAGCGCGATCAGCAGCAGCCCGGCGGCGCCGATCATGTTGCGCTTCAGGAACCGCTTGAACGGCGCCTGCGTGTCCTCGAGATCGAGCGTGGCGGCGCGTCCCGACCGCACGGCTGCTGCGCGACGCATGATCATGACCCTCCCAGATCGCTGCCCGGAACGCTGCCCAACACGCTGGCGACCCGGCGCAGGGCGGTGTCCACCACCGCCAGATCGTCGACCAGCGCGATGCGAATGAAGTCGGCGCCGGGATTGCCGCACGCGGTGTCGACGGCCAGCACCTCGCCGGGCAGAACCTTGACGCCGGCCTCCGCCCAGAGCTTGCGCGCCACCGCCGCGCCGCCGCCCCAGCGCGCCACGTCGAGCCAGAGAAAGAAGCCGCCCTGAGGCGTCACGGAGCCGAACAGCGGCGCGAGGATCTCCTCGGCGACCGCGAATTTCGCGTTGTAGAGCCGGCGGTTTTCCGCCACATGCGCCTCGTCGCGATAGGCGGCGGCCGCCACCGCCTGCAGCGGCATGGGCACCTGCGGCGCGGCCAGACCGCGGAACTTCGACCAGGCGGCGAGAAAATCGGGATCGCCGGCGGCAAAACCGCACCTCAAGCCGGCGAGATTGGACCGCTTGGACAGGGAGTTGAGCGTCACGACATTGGCGAAGCCGTCGCCCATCCCCTGCGCGACTTCCAGAACGCCCGGCGGCGGCGTGTCGCGATAGATTTCCGAATAGCACTCGTCTGCGAAGACGAAGAAGCCGTAACGCCGGGCGAGCCCGATGACGCGCGCCCAGGTTTGCGCATCCGCCACCGCGCCCTGCGGATTGGCGGGCGAGGCGTAGAAAAGCGCGACGGTGCGCGCCAGCACGGCCTCCGGAACCCGGGCGAGATCGGGCAGGAAACCGGTCTCGGCGCCCGCGTCGAGGTAGATCGCCTCGGCGCCGGCGACATGCGCGGCCGCCGCATAGGTCTGATAGAAGGGATTGGGCATGAGCACGGCGGGCCGTGCGGACGCCGCGCGCGTCGTTTGCTTTTGCGCCAGATAGTCGCGCGCGCCCAGCGCGGCGAAGCTCAGACCCTCGCGCGAGCCGTTGAGCGGCAGAATGCCGCGCGCCCGGTCCAGCGCCCCGCCCAGACTGTAGCGCGCCTCGAGCCAGTCGCCGACGGCGGCGCGAAACTCGTCCGTCCCGCGAATGTTTGGATAGCGACGAAAATCTGCGACGGTCTGCGCCAGAATGTCACCGGTGAAGGCCGGCAGCGCATGGCGCGGCTCGCCGATGGTCATGACGATCGGTTCGGCCCCGGGGGCGAGACCGTCGAGCATCTCCGCCAGCCGCTCGAACGGATTGGCGCTCGGCAGACCGGACGGGCCGGACACGGATACGGGGGCTGCGGACGACGCGGTCATGCGAACTCGGATACTCCCTGGACCGGAGCCGGAACGGCACCGGCAACGCTCCGCCTCGCGACGCCGCGTCGCGGGACGAACCACTTGATTTAACGCGCAAATCCGGCATCTCGCCTGCGACACCGCGCAGCCGGACAAAGCGGATCGACCGGGCAAGCCTAACGCCGGTTGGTAAAGCGCTCATTAACCAAGCGGGCTCTTGGCCGCGGGAGAAAGCGCGAGACTGCAATCTCAGGGTCGGGGACAGATCCCCGCGTCGGTCACAGGAGACGGTCCGGCAAGGCGGGTGCCAGGCCCCGCTACGGGTCCGGACCCTGGCCCGCACTCAGGCCCGCATTCAGGCCCGGTCGCAATCCCGATCGCAGGCCGGTCAGAAGTCGCAGGTGATGCCCTTGATTTCCCAGTCCGTGTAGCGGGTCGGCTCCAGCCCGCCGCGCCCGTCGATCTCGCGCGGCATATCGCGCTGGCGAGCGTCGATCTCCGCACGCCGCGCCTCGGCCTCCTTGAGCGCCCGCTGCGCGGCCGGCGGCAGATCCTCGAACCGCCGGCGCGGAGCAGGCTCGGCGGCAGGTTCGCTCGCGGTCGCCGTGGACGGAGAAGCGGTCTCGTCGTGCTGCGTCATGCTCGCCATGCCTGTTCGTCTGTCGTTGTCTGGGTTCGTCTCGAGATGTCGTCGGCGCGATCTCGCCTGCGTGGCATAGATCGAACGGCCGATCCACTTGCGCCGGGACACGCGCTTGCCAACATATAGCCCGGGCGCGCATGAACGCCAGTGCCCGGCAATGCGTATCCGAAACGGGTCCGAATCGAGGTCTGACGAATGAACTACTTCCGCACGGCGCTTCTTCTTGCCGCCATGACGGCCCTGTTCATGGGCCTCGGTTTCATGATCGGCGGCGAAAGCGGCATGGTCATCGCCCTGGTGATCGCCGCGGCGATGAACGTCTTCAGCTACTGGAATTCCGACAAGATGGTGCTGCGCATGCACCATGCGGTGGAGGTCGACGCGCGCCAGGCGCCGGAACTCTATCACATGGTGCGCGAGATGGCCGCGCGCGCGGATCTTCCCATGCCGAAGGTCTATCTGATCGACAATCCGCAGCCCAACGCCTTCGCCACCGGCCGCAATCCGCAAAACGCCGCCGTCGCCGCCACCACCGGCCTGCTCAACACGCTGAGCCGCGAGGAGGTCGCCGGCGTGATGGCGCACGAGCTGGCCCATGTGAAAAACCATGACACGCTGATCATGACGATCACCGCGACCATCGCCGGCGCGATCTCCATGCTCGCGAATTTCGCGTTCTTCTTCGGCGGCAACCGCGACAACAACAATCCGCTGGGCTTCGTCGGCGTCATCCTGGCGATGATCGTGGCGCCGCTGGCCGCCATGCTGGTGCAGATGGCGATCAGCCGCACCCGCGAATATGCCGCCGACCGGCTGGGCGCCGAGATCTGCGGCGATCCGATGTGGCTCGCCTCCGCGCTCCACAAGATCGCCGGCGGCGCGGCGCGCATCCGCAACGCCGACGCGGAGGACAATCCGGCCACCGCCCATATGTTCATCATCAACCCCCTGTCGGGCGAGCGGATGGACAATCTCTTCTCCACCCACCCGAACACGGACAACCGCATCCGCGCCCTCAAGGAACTCGCCGGCGCGCAAGGATCGGGCTTCGGGGGTGGCGGCTTTGGGGGCGGCGGCAGGGAGCGGGCGCCGCGCACGGACCCGCCCGGTCCCTGGGGCCGTTCGGCACGCAACCGCGACACCGGGCGACGCGGCCCCTGGGGTTAGGACACGGGACTAGGACACACGGCCACCGGCTGTCGATTTTCCTTGTGACGCGCAAGGCGCGCAGGGCATACCCGGCATCCGTGACCGGCCAGCCCAGGAGACGACCCAGACCGTGACCGCGCCCCGTTCCCGTCCGCCCCGCCGCTCCCCCCGGCAGACCGATCGCGGGCGCGCGGCCGTCCCGGTTGGCGTGGCCGCGCGCCGCCTCGCATGCGAGATCCTGGGCCAGGTCATCCATTCCCGCCAACCGCTCGACGATTCGCTCGACGCCGACCGCGGGCCGGCCGGCCTCGCGGAGCTTTCGGACAAGGACCGGGCGCTCGTGCGGGCGATCCTCGGCACGGCGCTGCGCCAGCGTGGACGGATCGCCGCCATTCTCGACCGCCTTCTCGAACGCCCGATCCCGGAAAAATCCGGCGCGGTGCTCGATCTCCTGCATGTGGCGGCGACCCAGATCCTGTTCATGGAGGTGCCGGACCGCGCGGCGGTGGCGACCGCCATGGAGATCGCCGGCGCCGATCCGCGCATTCGCCGCTACAAGGGGCTGGTGAACGCGGTGTTGCGCCGGGCCGCGCGCGACCGCGAGACGCTTCTCGCCGAGACCGATCAGCCCTGGCGCACCGCGCCCGTGTGGATGTTCGCGCGCTGGCAGAAGGCCCATGGCGAAGAGACCGCGCAGGCCATCGCCCGCATGCATCTGCATGAGCCGAACCTCGACATCTGCGTCAAGGCGGACCCGGATCTCTGGGCGGAGCGCCTCGGCGCGACGCGGATTGCGGGTAACACGCTGCGTCTGACCGCCCATCGCGGCCGCGTCGATGCCCTGCCGGGCTACGCGGACGGCGCCTGGTGGGTGCAGGATGCCGCCGCGAGCCTGCCCGCCCGACTCATCGGCGATGTGGCCGGCAAGCGCGTCGCCGATCTCTGCGCGGCCCCCGGTGGCAAGACGGCGCAGCTGGCCGCCGCCGGCGCCGCCGTCACGGCGGTGGATATCTCCGAGACCCGGCTGGAGCGGCTGCGGGCCAATCTCGCCCGCCTCGGGCTTCTCGCCGAGATCGTCGCGGCGGACCTCCTGACCTTCGAGCCCGCAACGCCCTTCGACGCGATCCTGCTCGACGCCCCCTGTACCGCGACCGGCACGATCCGCCGTCATCCGGAGGTCGCCTGGAACCGCCGCAAGGAGGACATCGCGGCCTTTGCCGAGCGTCAGGCCGCCTTGCTGGAACGTGCCGCCGGTTGGCTCGCGCCGGGCGGGGTTCTGGTCTATTGCACCTGTTCGCTGGAGCCGGAGGAGGGCGAAGCGCGGATCGCGGCCTTCCTGGCGGACCGGCCGGAGTTTCGCCGGGTCCCGGTCGACGAGAACGAGACCGGCGTGCCGGGCTCGGTGACCGATGCCGGCGATCTGCGCACCCTGCCGTGTCTGCTGCCGCGCGATCCGGCGGCCGGGGGCGGCCTCGACGGGTTTTTCGCCGCCCGCCTGAAACGCGTGTAACACGCCGGCCGGCAGCCCCCGTTCGACACTCGGCCAGGACGGGTCCGTCCCCAGGGCTGCCCGGATCGGACGAATCGCGCTGAAATGGGTAACGGATCGCTAACCTTGATCCCCGAAACTTGTCGGGCATGCGTGGCCGGTGTCCGGTCGCGTCGCCTGTATCGCGCCCCGCGGCGAAGTCCGCCGCCAAGCCCATGGCCGGGCACGCTGTCCGGCCCCGACCCGATGCCCGCTCACCGGAGGACGTTTGACCGAGATGACGCTTTTGACGGTGGCCGAACGGGCCCGGGTGTGGCGTCTTCTCGCGCATGCGGCCTGGCAATCGGTCTTGCGATGGATTCATGGCGGCCCCCTGTTTCGCTGGAAGCCCTTCGGCGGCGCGCCCACGCGCCTGCTGATCGCGCCGCAGGACCTGCGCACCGCGGACGGAACGATTGCCGCCGACATCTACGCCGGCCGCTTCGTCTTCGCCGGTCAGCAGGCCGAGAGCTTCGGCCGCTCCGCCTTCGAGATCGAGCCCCCCTCCCCCGACTGGGCGCGTGCCCTGCACGGCTTCGGCTGGCTGCGCCATCTGCGCGCCGCGGAAACCGTCGTGGCCCGCCAGAACGCCCGCGCGCTGGTCGACGACTGGATCCGCATCTGCGGCTATTGGCACGAGACCGCCTGGGAACAGACGGTCGTCGCGCGCCGGGTGCTGGCCTGGCTGTCCCAGTCGCCGCTGATCCTCGAGGGCTGCGACCGCGAATTCTACCGGCGCTTCCTGCGCTCGCTCGCCCGTCAGGTGCGCTATCTGCGCCGCACGATGAACGAGACGCCCGACGGCGTGCCGCGTCTGGTGGCGACCATCGCGGTCGCCGCCGCCACGGTCTCCATGTCCGGTCAGGGCCGCTACGTGCGCCAAAGCCTCCGGCGGCTGGATCAGGAGCTCGCGCGGCAGATCCTGGCCGACGGCGGCCATGTCTCGCGCAACCCCTCGGCGCTCCTGGAAGTTCTTGTCGATCTCCTGCCCCTGCGCCACGCGCTGACGGTGCAGGGCCTGCCGACGTCGGGAACCGTGATGCAGTCCATCGACCGGATGATGCCGATGATCCGCTTTTTCCGGCACGGCGACGGCACTTTCGCGCATTTCAACGGCATGGGGTCGACCCCGGCCGATCTCGTCGCAACCATTCTCGCCTATGACGACGCGCGCGGCGCGCCGCCGGGCAATGCCCCGCATTCCGGCTACCAGCGCGTCACCTGCGGCGACACGGTGGTCTTGATGGACACCGGCTGCCCGCCGCCGCCGACGCTCAGCCAGACCGCCCATGCGGGCTGCCTGTCATTCGAGATGTCGTCGCGGCGCACGCGGCTGATCGTCAATTGCGGCGTGTCGCAAAGCGACCGCGGCACCTGGCGCATGGTGTCGCGCGCCACCGCAGCCCATTCCACCGCGACCCTCGACGACACCTCCTCGGCGCGCTTCCTGCCCGACACCCGCTATCGGTGGTGGCTCGGCACGCCGATCGTGTCGGGCCCTAGCCACGTGCCGGTGGAGCGTCAGGACACGGCCGATGGCACCCGCGTCGTCGCCAGCCACAACGGCTACGAGGACAGCCATCGCGTCATTCACGAGCGCGAGCTGCGCCTGTCGGCGGACGGCACGCTGCTGGAGGGCGTCGACCGCTTCTCGAGCCTCGCCAAGGCCGGCCGCGCCTGCGAGTTCGCCGTGCGGTTCCATCTGCACCCGGCGGTCAAGGCGAGCAGCATCGGCGGCGGCTCGGCCGTGTTGCTGGTCACGCCGGATGGCGAGGCCTGGGAGTTCGCGGCACCGGGATGCGAGACGGCGATCGAGGAATCCATCTATCTTTCCGACGGCTACGGCCACCGGCGCAGCGAACAGATCGTCCTTTACGGCCGCATCCAGCATCGCCCCGAGGTGAGCTGGCAGTTCAGCCGCACCGCCACGGCGAAAACGGCCCGCAAACGCGTCAGCGATGCGTCGGCCGCCGAACTCGACCTGTGATCCTGCGCGGCCGGTGATACGACGCGGTCCAGCGGCGATTTTGAGCCACTGCGCATAAGGTCGGCTTCCGGTTCCGGGAACTTCGTGCTAGGCCCCGTTTCCGTCTCAGTTTCCCCAAGAAAGCCGAAGGAAGCTCCACATGGCCGTGGCGTCGAAGCGCATTCCCGTTCCCGATCTGGTTCCGGTTCGCCGGGCCCTTCTGTCCGTGTCCGACAAGACCGGCCTGATCGACTTCGCCACGGCACTGGCCGCGCGCGGCATCGAACTGGTCTCCACCGGCGGAACGCGCGCCGCGCTTGCCGAGGCGGGGCTTGCCGTGCGCGACATCTCCGATGTCACCGGCTTTCCCGAGATCATGGACGGGCGGGTCAAGACGCTGCATCCGGCGGTGCACGGCGGCCTGCTGGCGATCCGCGACGACGCGGAGCATCAGGCGGCGATGGCCGCGCACGGGATCGCCGGCATCGACCTCGTCTGCGTCAATCTCTACCCCTTCGAGGACACGGTCGCGTCGGGCGCCGATTTCGCCACGGCCATCGAGAATGTCGACATCGGCGGCCCGGCGATGACCCGTGCGGCCGCCAAGAACCACGCCTATGTCACCATGGTCAGCGACCCGGCCGATTATGCGTCCGTGCTCGAGGCGCTCGCGACCCACGACGGACAGGTGCCGCTCGAGCTGCGCCGTCGCCTGGCGCAAAAGGCCTTCGCCCGCACCGCGGCCTATGACGCCGCCGTGTCGAACTGGTTTGCCGGCGAACTAAACGAGCCGGCGCCCGCCCATGTGGCCTTCGGCGGCACGCTCGCCTCGGTGATGCGCTACGGCGAGAACCCGCACCAGCGGGCCGGCTTCTACACGACGCCGGAGCGCCGCTTCGGTGTGGCCACCGCCCGCCAGCTTCAGGGCAAGGCGCTGTCCTACAACAACATCAACGACACGGATGCGGCCTTCGAGCTGGTCAGCGAGTTCGACCCGGCCATCGCGCCGGCGGTCGCCATCATCAAGCACGCCAACCCCTGCGGCGTGGCGCTGGGGCAAAGCCTCGCCGACGCCTATGCGCAGGCGCTCGCCTGCGATCCGGTGTCGGCCTTCGGCGGGATCGTGGCGCTCAACGCCCCCCTGGACGCCGAAGCCGCGACCGAGATCGTCAAGATCTTCACCGAGGTGATCATCGCGCCCGAGGCAACCGAGGAAGCGCGCGCCATCGTCGCGGCCAAGAAGAATCTTCGGCTGCTGGTCACCGGCGGCCTCGCCGACCCCCGGGCCCCGGGACGGATCGTGAAATCGGTCGCCGGCGGGCTTCTGGTGCAGGATCGCGACACGGGCGTCGTCGACGATCTCGACCTCAAGGTGGTGACGAAACGCGCGCCGAGCCCGCAGGAACTGGCCGACCTCAAGACCGCCTTCCGCATCGCCAAGCACGTCAAGTCGAACGCCATCGTCTATGTGAAGGACGGGGCGAGCGCGGGCATCGGCGCCGGGCAGATGAGCCGGCTCGACAGCGCCCGCATCGCCGCGCAGAAGGCCCGCGACGCCGCCGAGGCCGCCGGATGGGACCATCCGCGCACGATCGGCTCGGCCGTTGCCTCGGATGCCTTCTTCCCCTTCGCCGACGGGCTGCTGGCGGCGGCCGACGCCGGTGCCACGGCCGTTATCCAGCCGGGCGGATCGATGCGGGACGAGGAGGTGATCGCCGCCGCCGACGAGGCGGGCCTCGCCATGGTGCTCACCGGCATGCGACATTTTCGCCATTGACCCCCTCCCCGCATGAATCGGGGGCTTTCCGCTTTTGAAATCGGCGTGTCACCTCCCCACATTACGCTGTGGCAGGCTGGGAGACACGCCGACGCGGGATCGCCCCGCGGGCAAGGGTGGGAGGACCCCGCACATGCGAGCAGAGTATGAGCAGTTCGGCTTCACATCCGGAGCCGAGGGACCCGACGAGGCCGAGACGCGCCGCGTCAAGGCGCGGATCTTCGATGTCGCGCGCAAGGCCGCCAGCCAGATCCCCTTCATGGAGGATGTGATCGCGGCCTATTACTGCGCGCTCGATCCGGCGACGCCGGCGCGGGTTCGCGGGGCGATCTTCGCCGCGCTGGCCTATTTCGTCATGCCGATGGACATGATCCCCGACGTGATGTTCGGCGTCGGCTTCAGCGACGACGCCAGCGTGCTGCTGGGCGTGCTCGCCATGGTCCGCGCCCACGTGCGGGACGAGCATGTCGAGGCGGCCCGCACGGCCCTGCGCAGGGATCGGCGCGCTTCCGCAGCCTGAGGCCGCCCGCTCCGGGGTCCGGCAGCAAGACGCATTCGAGGAAAGACTCAAGGCTCCGACGGGCGTCAGCGCGCGCCGGAGGATGGTGGTGTGTCGTTGCCGTGTGCGCCCGTGCGTGCGGTCGCGTCGCGGTCCTCCAGAGGAGCGCCCGCGTCCCGGGACCGCCGCCAGCCGCCCGCCTGCCGTCCGGCGATCAGCCAATAGACAAACCCGGCGACAAAGCCGGCGGCGGCCGCGACGACGGAGCCCGGGGCAAGCCCGCCGCTGCCCGGTGCGACGCTCTGCGCATCGCCGGCGCTCCACACGCCCACCGCGATGAGGCCGGCCGCCGCGAGATGCACGGTGATGCCGCGCAGCCGGAAGATCTCCGTTGCGCAGACGGCGATCAGCGCGGGCACGAAGGTCACCCCGCCGATCACGCTCGCCGAAACGAGACCGGTGCCGACCGTCGCCCCGAAACCGACCGGATCGCTCTGCGGATCGAGGGCCTGAAACAGACCGAAGGCAAGAAAGATCCCCGCCGCGAGAAAGGCGGCGATCAGGCCGACCACGATGCGGATCGTCTGCGCGAGAACGGCGCCGGCGTCGATCATCGCGCCATCAGCCGCCGGCCGACGACAGGGCGGAGCGCGCCGCATCCGTTTCCAGCGCCTTGCGCTCGCGCGCGCGGACCTTCTCGGACTCGGACTTGAGCTGGCCGCAGGCGGCGAAAATGTCGCGCCCGCGCGGCGTGCGGATCGGCGAGGCGTAGCCCGCCCGATTGACCACATCGGCGAAGGCCTCGATCTGCTCCCAGTCGGAGCATTCGTAGGCCGAGCCGGGCCAGGGGTTGAACGGGATCAGGTTGATCTTCGCCGGGATGCCCTTGAGCAGCCGCACCAGATCCCGCGCCTCGGCGAGACTGTCGTTCACGCCCTTGAGCATCACATATTCGAAGGTGATACGCCGGGCGTTGTTGAGCCCGGGATAGGCGCGGCAGGCGTCGAGAAGCGCCGCGATGTTCCACTTCTTGTTGATCGGCACGAGTTCGTCGCGCAGATCGTCGCGCACCGCATGCAGGGAGATCGCCAGCATGCAGCCGATCTCGGACCCCGTGCGCTCGATCATCGGAACCACGCCCGACGTGGACAGGGTGATTCGGCGCTTGGACAGCGACAGCCCCTCGCCGTCGGAGGCGATCAGCAGGGCCTTCTTGACGTTGTCGAAATTGTAGAGCGGCTCACCCATCCCCATCATCACGATGTTGGTGACGAGGCGGCCTTCGCTCGGAACGGCCGCGCCCTCCGGTGTTTCGCCCCTGGGGAAATCGCCCAGCCGGTCGCGCGCGATCAGCACCTGCGAGAGGATCTCCTCCGCCGTCAGATTGCGCACCAGCCGCTGCGTGCCCGTATGGCAGAAGGTGCAGGTGAGCGTGCAGCCGACCTGCGAGGAAACGCAAAGCGTGCCCCGGCCCTCTTCCGGAATATAGACCGTTTCCACCTCGACCGGCCGCCCGGCGCCGCGCGACGGAAAGCGAAACAGCCACTTGCGGGTGCCGTCGTTGGAGATCTGTTCGGACACGATCTCCGGGCGCGCGATGGTGAAGGCACGCTCCAGATCGGCCCGCAGCCCCTTGGAAACATTCGTCATCTCCGAGAAGTCGGAGATGCCGCGCACATAGAGCCAGTGCCAGAGCTGGGCGACGCGCATGCGCCGCTGGCGCTCGGGAACGCCGATGCTGGCCAGCGCTTCCGCCAGCTCGGCGCGATCCAATCCGATCAGCGACGGCATCTCGGCCGCCCCGTCGGCGGGCGGGCGCGGGGCCGCTTTGCGGGCGGGCGTGACGTCACGGTCGGTTTCGGTCAGGCTCATGTCTCGGGACCATCCTTTGTGCGGGTCGCCGGCACGCCGTGCACCGCAGGTCGAACGTATCGAGCGATGGCCGTCCGGCACCCCGGTATCCGGCGTATCGGCGTCTGGCGCATTGGCGCCCCGCCTACGCGACACACGTCCCCCGCTCGATTTCCAGCGGTCGCAAGACCGCGAAGACGCGGGCCATGGCCGGCGCGGCAACGGCAAAAGGCGGTGACCGTCGCCACCGCCTCGCTCGATATCGTGGATATAACGTATCTGACGCGGATTGCGAGTCCCCTCAATCGGGGATTTCAGGCGGGGATCGCCGCCGGCCCGCCTAGCGGCAGGCGGTGTCCGCCGCGCCAATCGCCGCCGTCACGCCGGACAGCGAGAACGTATAGGTGGTCTGCGTGCCCCGCGCGGAAACGCCGGAGACGACCAGCTCGCGCCCGGCCTTCATGGCCGCGACGAGTTCACGTTCCTGGGCCGCATTGCGGACCCACGCGCCGTCGTTGTTCGTGAACATCACGAATTTCTTGCCGTCCACGTCGAGCGCGACTGACGATCCTTCCCGGAAGGAATAACCCACGATCACGCTGGGTTCGTTCGCGACATTTTCGCCCGGGCGGTTCGACACGAAAAAGAACACATCTCCGTGATTTCGGTCCGTCGGGGCGAGTTTCGTTGGCTTCGACAGCGCATAACACACCTTGCCCTTGGCACCGCCATAGGAATAGGTCGCCCAGGCATTGTGCTGGCTGATCAAGGCAGGCGTTTGCGCAGATGCTGCCACGCTGGTGAAAGCAAGTGCGAGAAGGGCCGGAATAAGCGTTCGTGCCTGCATCATCTCCTAACCGCTACTGCTCCTGTTGAATTTGAGTCGAACGTGGTGCGTCCGCATTACCTTGCCTTAAGCATACTGCGCGGCAAGTTACGAAAGGGTTGATGGCCGGAAATTCCCGGCCGCGGGTTGACCTGTGTCTTTCGTGAACGGGGCACGCTGCTGATAAAATTCAGGCGAGAGTGTGACATTCCCGAAATGGCGGGAAAATCCAAAAGACTATTGACGCGGGCATGGCGAGCGGGCTGTTGTGGCGCGACGGGCGCGGCTGCATCGCTCTTGCGTCGCCGTGCAAGGCCGGGCTCTCACGCGGCCGACCCGGGCGGAACCGAGTGCTCCGCGATGCGCCTTCGGCGGCTCCGAAACACGAATGCGGCGCACACGCCGACCAGGATTGGGTGAGGCTTCTTCAAGCGTGGCAACGTCAGACCCCTTTTCAGACCTGATCGTCCGGGTCGCAGAGCAGCGCGACAAGACGGCGTTCGCGGCGTTGTTCGATCATTTCGCGCCGCGCCTGAAGGCCTATCTCATGCGTCTGGGCGCCGATGCCGCGACGGCGGAAGAACTCACCCAGGAGGTCATGATCACGCTCTGGCGCAAGGCGTCGCTCTTCGATGCCCGCCGCGCGACAGCGGCCACCTGGCTTTTCCGCATCGCGCGCAACCGCCGCATCGACGCGTTGCGCCGCGACCGCTCCGCGCTGCTCGACGCCGAGGACCCGAGCCTGCGTCCCGCCGCGCCGGAGGATCAGGACGACGAACTCGATGCGCGCCTGCGCGAGGATCGCGTCCGCGAAGCGCTCACCGCCCTGCCCGAGGAGCAACGCGAGCTCATTCGCCGCGCGTTCTTCGCCGGCCTCTCGCACAGCCAGATCGCCGATGAGACGGGCCTGCCCTTGGGCACGGTGAAATCCCGCATCCGGCTTGCCTTCACGCGTCTGCGACGCATTCTGGAGGCCGACGAGGCCGTCGATATCGAGTAAAGCGACTGGGGTTCCGGAGAAACGGTCCCTCGCCGTCCCGTCCGATACCGGGCCAGTCTGATTCCGGCATCCCGGTCACGGGCCTTCCGGCGCGCGATTGCGTCAATTTGTCGCGGACTTGCGCAGTATCACACCCGACTGTGCGGGCGAAGACGACATGAAACCTGTCCGGACCCGGGGCCCGTCGACCTCACATCCCGCAACGCGCTCGCCGGCTGAAACGAAGGCTGGCGTCAGCTCGCGACCCCGAGCAAACGGCAGATCTCGTCGAGCTGCTCGACCGAGGCATAGCGGATCTTCAGTTCGCCGGAGCCCTTCTCGGGCTTGTGGGCGATCGCGATCTTCAGACCGAGCGTATCGGTGAGCCGCTTCTCCAGCGCCCGCGTGTCCGCGTCCTTTTCCGGCCTGTCAGTGCCCGAGGCTTTCGTCTTCTTCGCGAAGGCGTCCGGGTCCTGCGCGAGCCTCTCGGCCTCGCGCACATTCAACCCCTTTTCAAGGATCAGCTCGGCCAGCGCCGCTGGGTCCTCGGCCGTGATCAGCGCCCGCGCATGGCCGGCCGTCAGCAGCCCTTCGGCCAGATAGTCCTTCACGGGGTTGGGCAGCTTCAGCAGGCGCAGCGTGTTGGCCACATGGCTGCGGCTCTTGCCGATCACCTTGGCCAATTCGCTCTGGCTGTAGGAAAACTCCTGCACGAGCTGATCGTAGCCGAGCCCCTCCTCGATCGGATTGAGGTCGGCGCGCTGGACGTTCTCGATGATCGCCAGCTCGAGCGCTTCCTGATCGGTGACCTCGCGAATGACCACCGGCACCAGATGGATGCCCGCCCGCTGCGCGGCGCGCCAGCGGCGCTCGCCGGCGATGATCTCATAGGCGTTGTCGCGATCCGCGACGGGGCGCACCAGGAGCGGCTGCACGATGCCCTTCTCGCGCACCGAGTTGGTGAGATCCTCGAGATCGGCCTCGGTGAAATTCTTGCGCGGGTTGCGGGGGTTGGCTGTCAGATGCTCGATCGGAACCCGGCGCGTGTCGCGCGGCGGACGCGGATCGGCCGGCGGCTCGGTGCCGACCTCGCCGATGAGCGCCGCGAGCCCGCGGCCAAGTCGCTTCTTCTTCCCACTGTCCTCTTCAGACATGCCCATGTCACCCGTTGTCGCGCGTGTGGGCCTGGCCCCACGCGTCTTTGCTTACGTTCAGGTCAGACCTTGTGTCGCGGTCAGATGCCCCGGGCAGATGCCCCCGGGGCCGTTTGTCGTTGCGCAGGCGAATCGACCCGTCAGGCCGCGACACCGCGCAGGGCCCGCTCGCGCTGGATGATTTCCGAGGCGAGCCGCAGGTAGGCCTGGCTGCCCGAGCACTTCAGGTCGTAGAGAAGCGCCGGCTTGCCATAGGAGGGCGCCTCCGACACGCGCACATTGCGCGGGATGATCGTCTCGTAGACCGCATCGCCCATGGTCTCGCGCACATCCGCCACAACCTGATTCGACAGGTTGTTCCGGCTGTCGAACATCGTCAGCACGATGCCGTGGATCGACAGTTGCGGGTTCAGGGCCGCCTTTACCTGCTCCACCGTGTTGAGCAACTGGCTGAGACCCTCGAGCGCGAAGAACTCGCACTGCAGGGGCACGAGGATGGAATGCGACGCGGTCAGCGCGTTGATGGTGAGCAGGTTGAGCGAGGGCGGACAGTCGATCAGCACATAGGTGAAATCGAAACTGTGATCGTAACGGTCCTGCTCCGCCAGATCCGACAGCGCATTGCGCAACCGTTGGGCGCGATCCGAGGCGGAGGCGATTTCCAACTCCACACCGAGAAGATCCATCGTCGACGGGGCGAGCCACAGTCGCGGCACGTCAGTGTCCTGGATCATTTCGGACAAAGAACACTCACCCGTCAAAACGTCGTAGGTGGACAACTCGCGCGCATTGCGGTCGATGCCGAGGCCCGTCGAGGCATTGCCCTGCGGGTCGAGATCGACGACCAGCACGCGTTCGCCGATGGCGGCCAGCGCCGTGCCGAGATTGATGGCCGTGGTCGTCTTGCCGACGCCGCCCTTCTGATTGGCGAGCGCAAGAACGCGCGGCATTTGCGGAAGGCTGCTCATCCGGATCTAACCTTTCCCTGTCGTGCTCCTGTCGCGCCAAGCGGCCGGATATCGGAGAGGAGCAGAATCCGGCTGTCGGGATCGATGAGGCTTTCTTCTTCTATCAGATCGAAGGCCCAGGCGTGAGACGCTTGCGTGACCTCCTCGCGGAAATTTCGCCCTTTGTGGAAAATGGCCCGCGCGCCGGCGGCGGAAAACGGGGCCGCGAAGCCGCACAGCGTCTCCAGATCGGCCAGCGCCCGGGCGGTCACGACATCGACCGTCGCGTCCTCCGCTCCCTCTCCCGTTCCCTCTCCAAACCCTTCGCCCCGGCGCGCGGCAAAGGCCTCGATGCGCTCGGCATGCACCGTCGCCGGACATCCGGTCTCGCGGATCACCGTGCGCAGGAAGGCCGCCTTGCGCTGATTGCTTTCCACCAGATGCACATGGGCGGCGGCGAAGAACGGGTCTTCGGCCCGTCGCTCCATCAAGAGACAGGCGATCACGACCCCCGGAAACCCGGCCCCGCTGCCGAAATCAACGAAGGTTCGCGCGCGCTCCACATGCCGCATGACCTGAAGACTGTCGGCCACATGCCGCCGCCAGACGTCGCCAAGGGTCGAGGGCGCCACCAGGTTCTGCGCCCGCTGCCAGCGCAGGAGCAGATCCACATGCGTTTTCAGGCGCTCTTCTGTTTCACGTGAAACGGGGAAAACCCCGTGCAGAACCTGGGGACCGTCGTGGATATCCACGCGCGCGGGCCGACTCATGCCGCCGCTCCCCGGTCCGTGCCGCCATTTGGAGCACCGCCCGACGCCGCGTTTCGCGTCGTGCCCTTGCGCCGCACATGGGACAGAAGCAGGCCGAGCGCCGCCGGCGTCACGCCATCGATGCGGCTTGCCTGGCCGAGCGTTTCGGGCCGAACGGCCTCCAGCTTCTGGCGCGCCTCGTTCGACAGACCCTTCACCAGCGCATAATCCAGATCGACCGGAAGGATCAGCGCCTCGTCGCGCCGCAGCGCCTCGATGTCGGCGCTCTGTCGTGCCAGATACACCGCATAAAGCGCATCGATCGCGACCTGATCCGCGATCCTGCGATCCATCGCGGCGATCTCCTCCGGCCAGACCCGCGACAGCATGTCCAGATCGATGTCGGGATAGGACAGGAGATCGAAGGCCGAACGGCGCACGCCGTCCTGATTGATCGGCAGGCCGGCCCGCCGCCCCTGCTCCGGCGTGACCTGCAAGGCCTTCAGCCGAGCTTCGGTGTCCGCGAGCGCAGCCTGTTTCGTTTCGAAGGCGACTCGACGCGCCGCCCCGACGCAGCCGAGCGCAAGACCGAGCGGCGTCAGGCGCTGATCCGCATTGTCGGCTCGCAGCGACAGCCGATACTCCGCGCGCGAGGTGAACATGCGATAGGGCTCCGAGATGCCGCAGGTGACCAGATCGTCGATCATGACGCCGAGATAGCCCTGATCGCGCCCGAAGACCGCCGCCTCGCGACCGCCCACCTGCAACGCCGCGTTCAGCCCCGCCACGAGACCTTGCGCGGCTGCTTCCTCATATCCGGTCGTGCCGTTGATCTGACCGGCGAGGAACAGCCCCGCGACCCGCCGGGTTTCCAGCGTCCGCCTCAACTCGCGCGGATCGATGTGATCGTATTCGATGGCGTAGCCGGGCTTGAAGATCTCCACCCGTTCCAGACCGGGAATCGTGCGCAGGAAGGCATGCTGCACCTCCTCGGGAAGCGACGTCGAGATGCCGTTGGGATACACGGTCGGATCGTCCAGCCCTTCCGGCTCCAGAAAGATCTGATGCCCGTCGCGATCCCCGAAGCGGACCACCTTGTCCTCGATGGAGGGACAGTAGCGCGGCCCCTGCCCGGTGATCTCGCCGGAGTACATCGCCGAGCGGTTCAGATTGTCGCGAATGAGGTCGTGCGTCGCCGGCGTCGTGCGGGTGATGAAGCAGGAGATCTGCGGCGTGTCGATCTTGGTCGTCAGCGTGGAAAAAGGTTCCGGATCCGAATCGCCGGGCTGTTCCGCCAGTGCGTCCCAGTCGATGGTCGCCCCGTTCAACCGCGCCGGCGTGCCGGTCTTCAGCCGTCCCAGCGCGAACCCATGGGCCAGCAGCGACTCCGACAGACGCACCGCCGGCGTCTCCCCGTCGCGCCCCGCCGGGATCTGCCGGTCGCCGATATGGATCACGCCGCGCAAGAAGGTGCCCGTGGTGAGCACCACCGCCCCGGCGCGGATCTCGCGACCGTCCGCCAGCCGAACCCCGGTCACCCGGCCCTCCGACACCACAAGCTCGGCCGCCTCGCCTTCCACCACGTCGAGGCCGCGGGTTTCGCGGATCGCCTCCTGCATCGCAGCCCGGTAGAGCTTGCGGTCGGCCTGCGCGCGCGGCCCACGCACCGCCGGTCCCTTGCGCCGGTTGAGCAGGCGGAACTGGATCCCGGCCCGATCCGCGACGCGGCCCATCAACCCGTCGAGCGCGTCCACCTCGCGCACGAGATGCCCCTTGCCGAGACCCCCGATCGCCGGATTGCAGGACATGATCCCGATGGTCTCGAACCGATGCGTGAGCAGAACCGTGTCGGCCCCGAGCCGCGCGCTCGCGGCCGCGGCTTCGCAGCCGGCATGACCGCCGCCGATCACCACGACATCCGCCGTCGATTGTCTATCGCCGTCCCAGGTTCGCATTCTCGCCAGTCCACATTGTCCGTCGCGGGCCTCGCCCGTCGGCCCGTTTCTCGCCGCCACGCAAAACGCTCCACCTCGCGTCCGCCAGGCAGACCCTCTTGCACCAGGTCCACATGCGGCAGACCATGGGCAGAGCGCCGTTGCTCGCGACTGTAAAGCGATTCCAGGTCTGCCGGGAGATCCAATCCCTGCGCATGCGGAAGGACACAGGCGTCACCACTCGGCCCCGCACCGCGCCTCTGCCACTCTCGTGATACCGGAAAGCCTATACTGGAATGGCGTGTACCGGTCAAAACGATCCCGCCGAAGCGCGCTCCGGTCGGTTATGCCAATCCTGTCGCAGACCAAGGCAAGGGCCTGCCAGTGCCCCATCGGGCACACCGCCGCCCGCGCTCCCGGTTGCGGCGGTTTCTGGGTCTCGAGCGCGCCCGACGGATGAAAACTCACGGTCGTTCCGCAGGAGTCTTCATAACGGTTTTGAATCGAGCCCCGGACTCCGGTGTTTCACGTGAAACGCTCGTTTACTTCCCGATACAAAATTCGCGGAAAATCACGTCCAACATATCCTCGACGCCGATGCGCCCGGCGATACGACCGAGCGCATCCGCCCCCTGACGGAGATCTTCCGCCCTCAGCTCCAACGGACGATCCCCCGCCTCCGCTCGGGTAAGCGCCGCCGCCGCATCTTCCAGATGATGGCGATGCCGTGCCCGAGTCGCCACCGGGTCCTCTCGCAGACCGAGCCGCGTTTCCGCGAAGGCCCCGATCGCATCGATGAGATCCCCGATGCCGGAACCTGTCTTCACCGAGATCCGATGGCCAGCGTCCGACACCTCCCCTCGCGCCGATCCCTCGGATTGCAAATCCGACTTCGTGCCAACAATCCAGACATCGGTTTCGGGCCCGAATCCAAGATCCGCAACCGTCTTCGCGTCGACAGGATCGGCCGGCTCGCTCAGCAGCAAAACGAGATCCGCCGTCCGCGCCCGGGCAAGTCCCCGGCGAATTCCCTCCCGCTCCACCAGACCCGTCGCCTCGCGGACCCCGGCCGTATCCACCAGCGTGACCGGGTATCCGCCAAGATCGAGATGCACTTCGATCACGTCCCGAGTGGTTCCGGCCTCCTCCGTCACGATGGCCACATCGCGCCGGGCGAGCGCATTCAGAAGGCTCGATTTGCCCGCATTGGGCTTGCCGACGAGCGCGACCTGCAGGCCCTCGCGCAGGCGTTCGGCCGCCTTCGCGGCCGTAAGATGCGCCGCGATCTCGCGCCCGAGCGCGGCCACATCGCTCCAGATCCGATCCGAGACCGCGCCCGGCACATCCTCTTCCTCCGCGAAATCGAGCTCCGCCTCGATCATCGCGCGGGCGCGCAGCAACCGGCTCCGCCAGGCATCGTAGATCCGCCCCAGATCGCCGCCCAGCTGCCGGACCGCCTGCCGGCGCTGCGCCTCCGTATCCGCATTGATCAGATCGGCCAACGCCTCGGCCTGCAGCAGATCCAGGCGGTCGTTGTCGAAGGCGCGCCGGGTGAACTCCCCGGCCTCGGCAGGCCGGCATCCTTCGATCGACCCCAGAACCTCGAGCACCCGGGCCACGACGGCCCGCCCGCCATGGCACTGAAGTTCGACCACGTCTTCACCGGTGAAGCTCCCGGGAGCCGGAAACCACAAGACCAGCGCTTCGTCCAGAACCTCTCCAGACCGTGGATCAAGAAGCCGGCGCACTTGAGCCTGTCTCGCGTCGGGCATCCGCTGGCAAATCGTTTCGAGGACGAATCGCGCCCTTGGACCGGACACGCGGATCACCGCAACGCCGCTCGGCACCGCGCCGCTCGACAAGGCGTAGATGGTCTGGGCGCGCATGTCTGTCCTTCCTCCTGTTCGCGAGCACCGGTTGGCAACCCTGGCCTCCTGGCCGACCCGCCTTCCCCCGCTTCGCGGTCCCGCCGGTTGCTATCACCGGCCCTCGGGACCGACGGGCGGGCTTCTTGACGGATTTCTTGTCCGTTTCACGTGAATCCGCCTGCGGCGGCCGGACCCCTTACACCCGCGCCCGCCACGCATCCCCGCTCAGCCGATAGAGCACATGGCGCCGCAGGGGGTGTCCCGTCTCAAGAGCCGGATGATCGAAGTCGTCGTGCGGATCGTGGCGCATGCCGAGACGCTCCATCACCCGGCGCGAGTTCCGGTTTTCAACGGTGGTGAAGGACACGATTTCGGTAAGGCCGAGGGTTTCGAAGCCGAATCGAAGCCAGGCTCGCGCACCTTCGCTCGCATAGCCGTGTCCCCAGGCCGAGCGTGCCAGCCGCCATCCGATCTCGACACAGGGTCCAAAGGGCATTTCGGGTTCCGGGACATTGAGCCCGACGAAACCGATCACCCGGCCTTGACCTTTCTCCACCGCCGGGCGGAAACAGATCCCCCGCTCCGCTTCCCGCTGCCGCGCGCGGGTCAGGAGCGCATCGCTGTGCGCCCTGTCCAGCACCGCCGGAAAGTAGCGCATGACCTCCGGGTCCGCATTGATCTCGGCGAGAACGTCATAGTCGCTGTCCCGCCAGGGGCGCAGGATCAGCCGCTCGGTCTCGATCACGGGGGGCGTTGCATGGGTCGTCATGGTGTCGGTCCGTTGCGATCCCGAATCGGATCGGATTCACGTGAAACACATCCGGACATGCAAACACCCGCAAGGGGCTCTTGCGGGTGTTCCACGTGAATCCGTTCTCCCGCCTGACGGCGGGGCGTCACACCCGCGTCAGGTGTTCATGGAATCGAAGAAATCGTCGTTCGACTTGGTCTGGCGCAGCTTGTCGAGCAGGAACTCGATGGCATCGACGGTTCCCATCGGATTGAGGATCCGGCGCAGGACGAACATCTTCTTGAGCTGCACCGGCTCGATGAGAAGCTCTTCCTTGCGCGTTCCGGACCGCTGGATATCGATGGCCGGGAACACTCGCTTGTCGGAGATCTTGCGGTCGAGAATGATCTCGGAATTGCCGGTGCCCTTGAACTCCTCGAAGATCACCTCGTCCATGCGGCTGCCGGTGTCGATCAGGGCCGTCGCGATGATCGTCAGCGAACCGCCTTCCTCGATGTTACGCGCCGCGCCGAAGAAGCGCTTCGGACGCTGCAGCGCGTTGGCGTCGACACCGCCGGTCAGCACCTTGCCCGACGACGGCACGACGGTGTTGTAGGCCCGGCCGAGACGCGTGATCGAATCCAGCAGGATAACGACGTCGCGTCCGTGTTCGACCAGGCGCTTGGCCTTCTCGATCACCATCTCCGCGACCTGGACGTGGCGCACCGCGGGCTCGTCGAAGGTCGACGACACGACCTCGCCGTTCACCGTGCGCTGCATGTCCGTGACTTCTTCCGGGCGCTCGTCGATCAGGAGAACGATCAGATAGCATTCCGGATGATTGGTCGTGATCGACTTGGCGATGTTCTGGAGGAACACGGTCTTGCCGGTGCGCGGCGGGGCGGTGATCAGCGCGCGCTGTCCCTTGCCGAGCGGCGCGACGAGATCGATGACCCGCGCCGAGAAGTCCTTGATGGTCGGATTCTCGACCTCCATCTTGAACCGCTCGTCGGGATAGAGCGGCGTCAGATTGTCGAAGTGAACCTTGTGGCGCGCCTTGTCCGGATCCTCGAAATTGATCTTGTTGACCTTCAGCAGCGCGAAATAGCGCTCGCCTTCCTTCGGACTGCGGATCTCTCCCTCGACGGTGTCGCCGGTGCGCAGCGAGAAGCGGCGGATCTGCGACGGCGAGATGTAGATGTCATCCGGCCCGGGCAGATAGTTCGCATCCGGCGAGCGCAGAAACCCAAACCCGTCCTGCAGAACTTCGACGACGCCTTCTCCGATGATTTCCACGTCCTGAACGGCGAGTTGCTTGAGGATCGCGAACATCAATTCCTGCTTTCGCATGGTGCTCGCGTTTTCGACCTCGTGCTCTTCCGCAAAGGAAAGCAGTTCGGTAGGCGTTTTGACCTTGAGGTCCGAGAGTTTCATTTCCCGCATGGGCTGAGAATGGTCTTCTTCTGGAGTGAACTGGATGCAGGTGATCCAATTGGCCGGTCAGTGGGCCAGGGATCGCTTCGAAAGGATGGAATTATCTGCGGGTGGGGAGCCGATGCATGGGGCTCGGCCTGGTCTTCGCTTGGGTCGACGGTCGATTCGAAAACCATACCCGCAGGATCGAAGATTGGCGGAATGTACAGAGTCGTTCACGCGAAGGCAAGTGCATTCGCCGAATGGCGCAATAACACCCAGGTGCAATTGGTCGCAGTCACTTGCATGTCTTCGATCCGACCCGACGCTACGAGATCGGGCCGGATCGAAATCTCAAAAGGGTTTGATCACCACCAGAATGACGATCACCACCATCAGGAGGGTCGGCACCTCGTTGACGATCCGGTAGTGGCGGTGGCTCTTCGTGTTCGCATCGCTGGCGAACACGCGCACACAGCGGGCGAGATAGCCATGGTAGCCGCTCATCGCGAGCACCAGCGCGAGCTTGGCGTGGAACCAGCCGTCGCGCAGGAAGCCGCCCTCCCAGGCCACCCAGAGCCCGAAGATCCAGCTCGAGATCATGGCCGGCGTCATGATCGCCTTGAGCAGGCGCCGCTCCATGATCTTGAAGGTCTCGCTCTGCTGCGTGCCCGCCTCGGTCTCCGCGTGATAGACGAACAGCCGCGGAAGGTAGAACAGCGCCGCCATCCAGGCGATCACCGACATGATGTGCAGCGCCTTGAGCCAGAGATAGAGCATCCCGCGCCTAGCCCCGCGGGTCCGGGGTGTTGCGCACGCGCTCGATCATCCGCGCCACATTGTCCGGATCGGCATCCGGGGTAACGCCATGGCCAAGATTGAAGATCAGCGGCCCGTCGCCCAGCGTCTTCAACACACTGTCGACGCCCTCCATCAGCGCGTCGCCGCCGGCCACCAGCCGCATCGGATCGAGGTTGCCCTGCACGGGCACCATCTTCTGGACGTCGCGGGCAAGCGCGCCCGGCACCGTCCAGTCGAGACCGACCGCATCCACGCCGGTGCGCGCCACGTAATGGGCGAGACGCGCCGCCGAAGCCTTGGGGAAGCCGATCACCTTGGCGCCCGGCACCGCCGCCTTCACGCCGGCAACGATCCGCGCGGTCGGTTCGATCGACCAGCGCTCGAAGCCCGCGTCGTCCAGCACGCCGGCCCAGGTGTCGAAGATCTGGACCGCATCCGCTCCGGCGCGCAATTGCCGCGTCAGATAGTCGATGGAGGCCGTGACAAGCTGATCGATGAAGGCCTGCATCAGATCCGGATCGCGATAGGCGCCGACCCGCGCCACTGTCTGGTCCTGTGTCGTGTGGCCCGCAACCGAGTAGCACGCCACCGTCCACGGCGCGCCGCAAAAGCCGAGCAGCGTGGTCTCCTCGGGGAGTTCGGCGCGCAGCCGGCGCACGGTCTCGATGACCGGATCGAGGTGACCGACCGCGCGGCTCTGGTCGAGATTATCGACGAGCTCGGCCCGCAAGGGCTCCAGCCGCGGTCCCTTCCCCTCCTCGAACCAGACCGGATATCCGAGCGCATCGGGCACGACGAAGATATCGGAGAACAGGATCGAGGCGTCGAACCCGTAGCGTCGGATCGGCTGAAGCGTCACCTCCGTCGCGAGATCCGTGTCGTAGCAAAATTCCAGAAAATTAACCTTCTTTGAACGAACTTCCCTGTACTCAGGAAGGTAGCGGCCCGCCTGACGCATCATCCAGATTGGGGGCGGCCAGAGCCGATCTCCCTCGAGCACCTTCATGACCCGTCGTGAAGCGGTCTGAGACACGAACACCCCCTAAAAAAGAAAAGAATCCTGAAAAGAGGATTCTGTTGTTTTTGATTGGCACTGGACAACCGGGATTGGCGATTGTCGACTCCTGTCCACATGACTCATCCACGCCGCACCTGTCGAGGGGTTTTGCGTGAAAAGCATCTTCCGCCAACCGTTGAGAACCCGAATCGATGTGATTGGTCAGACGCTTGGCGCTTCGTTAACTGTTTGTTAACTTTTAAGGCGCGGTGGGACAAGCTGGGGATCGGTTCACAACAACCGTTTCGTCCCCGATTCAAGCAGCGCTTTCGGCTCCGTCTCGCGCGTCGCTGTGAAGTGTTGATGGATTTCGCGCTTCGGGGAGGAAAACCGGCCGACCGCTCGACGATCCCCAGACGGACGCGATCTTTGAACAGCAGATATGTGTCACGGGGATAACAGCTTGGGTAAATCGCGTAACTTCTTCCACCTGCATCTGGTTTCGGACTCGACCGGCGAAACCCTGATGACCGTGGCGCGCGCCGCGACGGCGCAATACGAGGACGTCCAGTCGATCGAGCATGTCTATCCGCTGGTGCGCTCGGCCGCGCAGCTGGAACGGGCGATCACCGAGATCGAGACGGCACCGGGCATCGTGCTTTACACGCTGGTCGATGCCGAGCTCGCCGAGCGGCTGGAACAGGCGGGGCGCAAGCTCGGCGTGCCCTGCGTCAACATTCTCTCGCCGGTCTTCGCGGTCTTTCAGTCCTATCTCAATGTGCAGCTCACGGGCCGGATCGGCGGCCAGCATGCGCTCGACGCGGATTACTTCGAGCGCATCGAGGCACTGAACTTCACCATGATGCATGACGACGGGCAGATCCCGGAGGATCTCGACGAGGCCGACGTCGTGCTGCTCGGCGTCAGCCGCACGTCGAAGACACCGACCTGCATCTATCTCGCCAATCGCGGCATCAAGGCCGCGAATATCCCGATCGTTCCCGACATTCCCTTGCCGCATCAGCTTGACCGTCTGAAGCGGGCGATGGTGGTGGCGGTCATCGCATCGGTGGAGCGGATCCAGCAGGTGCGTCAGAATCGCATCCTGGCGCTGAACGCGGCGAATTTCGCCAATGAAACCTACGTCGACCGCCGGGCCATCGCGCGGGAGATCTCCACCACGCGCAAGCTTTGCGCCGAACGCGGCTGGCCGGTCATCGACGTGACGCGGCGCTCCATCGAGGAGACGGCGGCGGAGATCATGAGCCTCTACCGGGCGCACAAGAGCGCGCTGGAAAACCCGACGTCGGCCTGATATCGCGAGGGGGTGCCGGATGGCGCAGCCCTTCCCGACCCCTTGCTCCGGACCGTGACGATGACCCACCTTGTTCTCGCCAGCGGCAGCCGCATCCGCGCGGATCTTCTGCGCAACGCCGGCCTCGCCTTCGACATCGACCCCGCCGACGTCGACGAACGCGCCATCGAGGCGCCCCTGCTGGAGAGCGGCTTCGCCCCGGCAGACATCGCCCAGGTGCTGGCCGAGGCCAAGGCGCAATCGGTCAGCGAACGCCGGCCCGGGGCGCTCGTTCTCGGTGCCGACCAGGTGCTGGAATTCGAGGGCGCGCGTCTCACCAAGCCCGACGACATGGAAGCGGCCCGCCGTCAGCTTCTTGCCATGTCGGGCAAGGAGCACGCCCTGCATTCCGCCGCGGCCCTGGCGCGCGACGGCGAGACGTTGTGGCGGACGGTCGCGACCGTGCGGCTGACCATGCGTCCCTTCGGTCCGGAATTCGTCGGCCGTTATCTTGCGAAGGCGGGCAATGCGGCGCTCTCAAGCGTCGGTGCCTATCAGCTGGAAAGCGTGGGCGTGCAGCTTTTCGACAAGATCGATGGCGACTATTTCACCGTGCTCGGCCTGCCGCTCTTGCCGCTTCTGGCCGAACTGCGGGCCCGCGGGGAGATCGAGGCATGAGCCGCCGGGCCGCGATCACGGGCTATCCGGTGGCGCATTCGCGCTCGCCGCTCATTCACGGACACTGGCTGAAGACCCACGGCATCGACGGCGCCTATGAGCGTATCGCCGTGAAGCCGGAGGAGGCGGAGGCCTTCTATCGCGGGTTCGGCGACAGCGGCCTCGTCGGATGCAATGTCACCGTGCCGCACAAGGAGATCGCCGCGCAATGCTGCGACCGGCTGGAGGAAACCGCGCGGATCATGGGCGCGGCCAACACGCTTTGGCTGCAGGACGATGGCACGCTCGTCGGCGACAACACCGACGGTCTCGGCTTTCTCGGCAATCTCGACCAGCAGGCGCCGGGATGGGATGAGGATGTGTCGTCCGCGCTCGTTCTCGGCGCGGGCGGTGCGGCGCGGGCGATTGTCTGGGCGTTGCTGTCGCGCGGTGTGAAAACCGTGATGATCGCCAACCGGACAGCCGAAAAGGCCAAGGCGCTCGCCAGCCGTTTCGCGCCCGACTCGATTGCCGTTGCCTGGGGAGATATACCAGATCTCCTGGGGAAAACGGACTGTCTGGTGAACACCACGTCGCTTGGCATGACGGGCCAACCGCCGCTCGATCTCGATCTGGCACCGCTGAAATCCGGCGCCCTGGTGACCGATATCGTCTATGCGCCGCTGGAGACGCCGCTGCTCGGCGAGGCCCGCGCGCGCGGGCTTCGCACGGTGGACGGGCTCGGCATGCTGCTGCATCAGGCCGTGCCGGGCTTCGAGCGCTGGTTCGGGGTGCGGCCGCAGGTGACGGACGAATTGCGCCGGCTGGTGCTGGCCGATCTCGGGCTCGCGGAATGATCGTCGTCGGGCTGACCGGGTCCATCGGCATGGGCAAATCGACCACGGCGGCGATGTTCGCGCGCGCGGGCGCCGCCGTCTACGACGCGGATTCCGCCGTCCACGCGCTTTATCGCGGAGCGGCCGCGCCGAAGATCGAGGCGGCCTTTCCCGGGACGGTTGTCGACGGGGTCGTCGACCGCAAGGCACTCGGTGCGCAGGTGATCGGCAAGCCGGAGGCGATGGCGCGGCTGGAGGCCATCGTCCATCCGCTGGTGCGCGGCTCGGAAGAGGCGTTTCTCGAAGCCGCCCGTGCCTCCGCCGCGCGGGTGGCGGTCCTGGATATTCCGCTGCTGTTCGAAACCGGGGGCGCGGCGCGCGTGCACGCAAGCGTCGTGGTGACGGCCTCGGCCGAGGTGCAGCGCGCCCGCGTGCTCGCCCGGCCCGGCATGACGGAAGACGCTTTCGCGGCCATCCTGGCAAAGCAGATGCCGGATGCGGACAAGCGTCGCCGCGCGCATTTTCTGGTCGATACGGGCCACGGGCTCGACATGGCGCGGCGCAGCGTCGCCGCCATCCTGCGCGCGCTTTCCGCGCTCGCCTGACGGAGGCTCGCGCAACTCCGCCGCGCCGGCGGAACTGGGGAAAAGCGGTGCGTGCCGGGGATGGCCGGGCGCCGACGTCTTGAGTCCCGGGCAGCCGCGCGGGACACTTGCGCTGCAGTCCGCGCCTTCGAGGAGACATCATGCGCCGCGAAATCGCCTTCGACACCGAAACCACCGGCCTCGATCCGAAGAACGGGGACCGGCTGGTCGAGATCGGCGGCGTCGAGCTGATCAATCACGTGCCGACCGGGCGCACCTATCACGTCTATCTCAATCCGGAACGCGACGTGCCGATCGAGGCCTTCAACGTGCATGGTCTGTCGAGCGAATTTCTCGCCGACAAGCCGAAGTTCGCGGATGTGGCACGGGAGTTTCTCGACTTCGTGGCCGATGCGGTGCTGGTCATTCACAACGCCGCCTTCGACATGGGCTTCATCAACATGGAGCTGGCGCGCGTCGGGCTCGACCCGATCCCCGAGGTGCAGGTGCTCGATACGCTGGCAATCGCCCGGCGCAAGCATCCCGGTTCGCCCGCCTCGCTGGACGCCCTGTGCAATCGCTACGGGATCGACAATTCGCGGCGCACGAAACACGGGGCGTTGCTGGACTCCGAGATCCTGGCGGAAGTCTATATCGAGCTGATCGGGGGCAAGCAGGCGGGCCTCGCCTTCGCCAGCGAGGGCGGCGACGACGCCGCGTCCTATGCGAGCCAGACGCCGGCGCGCCGCGGTCCGGCGCGGGCCCGCCCGGTCCCGCTCGTCCCCCGGCTGAGCGCATCGGAGCGCGAAGCGCATCGCGCCTTCATCGGAGATCTCCCGGACGGCGGCCTCTGGGCGACATACGACGGCTGACTCGCGCGCGGGAGATGCCCCGCGCTACGTCGGACGGGCATCGCCGACTGACCTTTGAAGCGCCTGCGTTTCAGGGGAGTTTAGCGGTTTTCGGGACGGGCGTGATCCGTCGCCGCGCAGGGCGGCCGCGTCCCTCACCTGTCACGCAAAGCGTGCGGACGGACGCGGAAACCGCTCTTCCCGTTTGAGAAATCGGATTGTAGATGCGATCAGCGCTCTTTCTGGGGCCCGGTCAATCCGGGTGAAACGCCGGACCCTCCGGACCCGGGGGCGATGCCCCCGGCGCCGATCCGTCAGAGCATCGACGGCAACACGCGGTCGGGCGGACGATGGCCGTCCATGAAGGTCTTGATGTTGATGATCACCTTCTCGCCCATGTCGATGCGGCCCTCGATGGTGGCCGAGCCCATGTGCGGCAGCAGAACGACCTTGTCGGAGGCCACCAGCTTGGGATTGACGGCGGGCTCGTGCTCGAACACGTCGAGACCGGCGCCGGCGAGCTGGTCGGCCTCGAGCTGGCGGATGAGCGCGGCCTCGTCGATCACCTCGCCGCGCGCGGTGTTCACGATGTAGGCCTCGGGCTTCATCAGCTTGAGCCGCCGGGCCGAGAGAAGATGAAAGGTCGCCGGCGTATGCGGGCAGTGGATCGACACCACGTCCATGCGCGCCAGCATCTGGTCGAGGCTGTCCCAATAGGTCGCTTCCAGCGCTTCCTCGGTGGCCTCGGGAACGCGGCGGCGGTTGTGATAGTGGATCGACATGCCGAAGGCCTTGGCCCGGCGGGCGACCGCCTGGCCGATCCGGCCCATGCCGACGATGCCGAGCCGCTTGCCCCAGATGCGATGGCCGAGCATCCAGGTCGGCGACCAGCCGGTCCACTCACCGTGCTCGAGCGCCTTGATGCCTTCCGCGATGCGGCGCGGCACGCCGAGGATCAGCGCCATGGTCATGTCGGCCGTGTCCTCGGTCAGCACGCCCGGCGTGTTGGTAACCGTGATGCCGCGATTGTTGGCGGTGACGACGTCGATGTTGTCCACGCCATTGCCGAAGTTGGCGATGAGCTTGAGGCGCTCGCCGGCCTGCGACAGGACGGCGGAATCGATGCGGTCGGTGACGGTCGGAACGACGACGTCGGCGGTCTTCACCGCCTCGACGAGCTCCGCCTGGCTGAAGGGCCGGTCGGCCTCGTTGAGCCGTGTTTCGAACAGCTCGCGCATCCGCGTCTCGACGACATCCGGCAACTTGCGTGTCACGACGACCAGCGGCTTCTTCTTGGGCATGCTCCTCGCCTTCCGCGCTCTATTGAGGGCTCCTTAACCCTGCTTCCCCCAGACTGTACCGCCGCACGACGCATCGGCACGAATTCCTTGTTCTCCTTACCAGATGGCCCGGTCAAAACAAGGGATCGGCTTGCATAGATTTTCGTCGGAGGGCCTCCGGCTCCGGGCGCGGTCATACCCACGCCACGAATATGGTCGAATTGGCCCGATATCTCGTATCAAGGTTCACGCCGTTCGCGCGACGGCGGTCAAGGGGAATGCAAAATGACACTCCGTACGGCCGGTTGCCTGGGTCTCGCGGGTCTGATGCTCGTCGTCGTCGCCGCTTTCGGCACGCCGGTGCAGGCGCAGTCCGGGACCATCGGGCCGAGCGGCTTTCCGGTGCCGCGTTTCGTCAGCCTCAAGTCGGACCGCGTCAACGTGCGCGTCGGGCCGAGCCGCGAGCACCGGATCGGATGGACCTTCGTGCGCGCCGGGCTGCCGGTGGAAATCGTGCAGGAGTTCGAGAACTGGCGCCGCGTGCGCGACTGGGAAGGCGATGAGGGCTGGGTCTTCCATTCGCTGCTGTCGGGCCGGCGCACGGCGCTGGTCGCACCCTGGGAAGCAGAAGGCACGACCCCCTTGCGCGCCGATCCGCGCTCCGACGCGACGATCGTCGCGGAACTCGGCCCCCGGGTTCTGGCGAACGTCGGGTCCTGTTCCGACGGCTGGTGCGAGATTTCCGGCGAGGAATTCAGCGGCTGGATCGACCAGACCCGGCTGTTCGGCATCTATCCGGACGAAACGGTGGAGTGAGCTGCCGCGGGTCGTCGGGCCGGGTCGGCGCGCTCCTTGCGCGGGGCCGTCGGCCGGGCGGTGTCGGCGACGACCGGCCGCGCGCGCGGCGCGCGGAACCGGTCGCGCGGATCATTTGGTGTCGACGATTTCCTGGGCGCGGGCTTCCTGCGTCTTGAGCGCCTGAAGGCGCGGCATGGAGACGGTGCTGTAGCCCGAATCCACGAAATGCACCTCGCCGGTGACGCCCGACGACAGATCCGACAGCAGATAGAGCGCCGATCCGCCCACCTCGTCGATGGTGACCGTGCGGCCGAGCGGCGAATGTTCCTTCTGGTAGTTGAACATCACCCGCGCATCGGACACGCCGGAGCCGGCGAGCGTGCGCACCGGACCGGCCGAGATCGCGTTGACGCGGATGTTCTGCAGGCCGAAGTCCATCGCCAGATAGCGCACGGAGGATTCCAGCGCCGCCTTGGCGACGCCCATCACGTTGTAGTTCGGCATGACCCGCGTCGAGCCGCCGTAGGTCAGCGTGATCATCGAGCCGCCGTCGGTCATCAGCTCGGAGGCGCGCCGGGCGATCTCGGTGAAGGAGAAGCAGGAGATCACCATCGTGCGGCAGAAGTTCTCCCGCGTGGTGTCGGCATAGCGCCCGCGCAGTTCCGACTTGTCGGAAAACGCGATGGCATGAACCAGAAAGTCCAGCTTCCCCCACTCCGACTTCAACGTGTCGAAGACGGCGTCGACGGTGTCGACGTTTTCCACATCGCAGGGGAGCAGCAGCTTGGAGCCGACGCTGTCCGCCAGCGGCCGGACCCGCCGCCCGAAGGCGTCGCCCTGATAGGTGAATGCCAGTTCCGCGCCTTGCGCCGCCGCCGCCTTGGCGATCCCCCAGGCGATGGAGTGATCGTTGGCAACGCCCATGACGAGGCCGCGCTTACCGTCCAGAAGCCCACCCATTCCTTACTCCTGTCAGACGAACGGCCGGCGGGTTGCTGACCCGCGTCGGCCCAAGGATTGATGTGTCACTGGGGATCACGCGTCGAAGCGTCGGAAAACCAGCGTGGCGTTGGTGCCGCCGAAGCCGAAGCCGTTCGACATCACGCAGTTGAGGCCGGCGTTGTCGACGCGCTCGCGCACGATCGGCACGTCGGCGAAGACCGGGTCGAGCTCGTCGATGTGGCACGACGGCGCGATGAAGTCGTTCTGCATCATCAGGAGCGAGTAGATCGCCTCATGCACGCCGGCCGCTCCAAGCGAATGGCCCGACAGCGCCTTGGTGGCGGAAATCCGCGGCATCTTGTCGCCGAAGACCTCGCGCATCGCCTCGATCTCGCGCTCGTCGCCGACGGGCGTGGAGGTGGCGTGCGGATTGACGTAGTCGATCGGCTCCCTGACGTCCTTCAACGCCAGCTTCATGCAGCGCGCGGCGCCCTCGCCGGAGGGGGCGACCATGTCGTAGCCGTCGGAGGTGGCGCCATAGCCGACGATCTCGGCGTAGATCTTCGCGCCGCGAGCCTTGGCGTGTTCCAGCTCTTCCAGCACCAGCGTGCCGGCGCCGCCGGCGATCACGAAGCCGTCGCGGTTCTTGTCGAAGGGCCGCGAGGCATGCGCGGCGTCGTCGTTGTACTTGCTCGACATGGCGCCCATGGCGTCGAACAGGTTCGACAGCGTCCAGTCGAGATCCTCGCCGCCGCCGGCGAAGACGACGTCCTGCTTGCCCCACTGGATCAGCTCGGCGGCGTTGCCGATGCAGATGTTGGTGGTCGCGCAGGCCGCGGAGATCGAATAGTTGACGCCGTGGATCTTGAACGGCGTGGCGAGCGTCGCCGAGTTGGTGGAGCTCATCGCCTTGGGCACGGCCGTCGGACCGATGCGGCGCGGGCCCTTCTCGCGGGTGATGTCGGCGGCTTCCACGATGGCGCGCGTCGACGGGCCGCCCGAGCCCATGATGATGCCGGTGCGCTCGTTGGAGATGTCGCTCTCCTCCAGGCCCGCATCGGCGATTGCCTGCTGCATGGCGATGTAGTTCCAGGCCGACCCCGGCCCCATGAAGCGCGTGGTGCGCCGGTCGAGCACCTCGAAGGGGTCGAGCTTGGGGGCGGCATGCACGCGGCAACGGAACCCGAGGCGCGCATAGTCCTCGGCCGGTCCGATGCCCGACTTGCCTTCGCGCAGGCTTGCGGTGACTTCCTGGGTCGTCCCGCCGAGCGACGACACGATGCCCATTCCGGTGATTACCACCCGCCTCATTGGGGTCTCCCGTCTATCTTGGACCGGGCGCAGGCCAGCGCTGCGCGTCCGCTCCGATCAGCAGTGCCGGAGCGTGTCCGCCCGACGGGCCGGACACGGTTTCTCCGGAAAAAACGCTCTGGCGCCGCATGTTGCCGCCCGCCCATCACGCGGGCCGATGCCATCGGCACGGGCGCTTGAGATAAGTGGTTCGGCGCCCGGGATCAATCGTCGCGCGGCATCGAGGCCGGCTTCGGGGCGGCATTTGCCCCGATATCGCGCCGATAGCGCCCTGTTTCCGCAAGGCGTCCCGTGGCTCGCCCGGTTTTCGCAAGCGCCTTATTCGGCCCGGAACAGGCCGACCCGCAGGTCCTTGGCCTGATAGATCGTCTCGCCGTCGGCCTTCAGCCATCCGTCGGCGATGCCGAGGACCAGCCGGCCGCGCCGCAGCTTCTTGATGTCGATGCCGTACTCGACGCGCTTCACGTCGGGCGTCACCATCTTGGAGAACTTGATCTCGCCCGTCGAGATGGCGCGGCCCTTGCCCGGCTCGCCGAGCCAGCCGAGGAAGAAGCCGGTCATCTGCCACAGCGCGTCGAGGCCGAGGCAGCCCGGCATCACCGGGTCGCCGTGAAAGTGGCACGGGAAGAACCAGAGGTCCGGCTTGATGTCCAGTTCGGCGCGCACACAGCCCTTGCCGTAGTCGCCGCCGTCCTCGGAGATCTCCGTGATCCGGTCGAACATCAGCATGGGCGGGAGCGGCAGCTGCGCGTTGCCGGGGCCAAACAGTTCGCCGCGTCCGCACGCGAGCAACTCGTCGTAGGTGAAGCTGGATTGCCGCTGGTTCATTCCATTCCCGCAAGGTTCTCTCGCGACCGCGCCGGGTCTGTCGCTCATGGCATCTGACGCGCATGATGACAGGCGGACGGAACGCGACGTCTCATTGTCGCCCGCTTACTATCATAGGGTCTGGCGCTTCGAAACCCCGCGCGAGGCGGCGCGCTGCGGCGGATCCCCGCTGTGTCCGGGCCTGCGCCCGGCCTGCGCCCGTCATGTGTCGCCCGCCCGGGCGATGCCGGCCGCGGGAGGAGCCATCCACGGGCGGAGCACTTGCAATGGCCGCGCGGTCTATGGCAGAAATCTGCCGTTGGGTTCCCTTTCGGCAGCCCAACGCGTTGACCATGCGCGCGGTGTGGACCAGATTTAAGGGACATCCGGGCCAGAGACAGTCGAGGGCATTCGACCCCGTGCACCGGACCCTGGCGGGTTTCAGGTGCCCGGGATACCTGAGCGGACGAACGCGCGGCGGTGCCCGAACAGAGGCCCCCGAACAGGGGCCCCGAACAAAGGCGATGCCTGAGCACAGGCGAAAGCCTGGTCACGGCCGGAATGAACGGGCGACAACGAACGAACGCAAGCGAGGCAGCGTGAGCGAAACGGTGGCACGAGGCGAAGTTCAGGACATGTTGCGCACGGCGGGCCTGCGCCCGACGCGGCAGCGCGTCGCCCTTGCGGAGCTCCTGTATTCCAAGGGCAATCGCCACGTTTCGGCGGAAGTGCTGCATGAGGAGGCGGAAGCCGCCGACGTGCCGGTGTCGCTCGCGACCGTCTACAACACGCTGCATCAGTTCACGCAGGCCGGTCTGCTGCGCGAGGTCGCCGTCGAAGGCACCAAGACCTATTTCGACACCAACACCGACGATCACCACCACTTCTTCATCGAAGGCGAGAACAAGGTGGTCGACATCCCCGGAACCGGCGTGACCATGGCCTCCCTGCCCGAAGCGCCGGAGGGGATGGAAGTCGTGCGGGTCGATGTGGTCGTGCGGGTACGCCGCAAGGATCGCAAGGGCTGACCAAGCCCGCGTCGTTGCGCGTTTCAGTCTGCCCCGGCGGACCTGGCTTCCCCGGCGAACCTGATCCGAGACCGTTTTCCAAAATCATGGATCCTGCGCCCCGCACCCGTCGGTGCGGGCGATCCTGCACGCCGCGCATTTGCGCTCAGCGGGCGGCGCTCTTCGTCCGCGTGGTGTTTTCCGGGCTCTTGCACAGATCGGCAATCAGGCATTTCTCGCAGTCGGGCTTGCGCGCCTTGCAGATGTAGCGGCCATGCAGGATGAGCCAGTGGTGGGCGTGCAGCAGGAACTCGGGCGGGATCACCTTTTCCAGTGCAAGCTCGACCTCCAGCGGCGTCTTGCCCGGTGCGATGCCGATCCGGTTGGCGAGGCGAAAGAGATGCGTGTCGACGGCAATCGTCGGCTGGCCGAAGGCGATGTTGAGCACCACATTGGCGGTCTTGCGACCGACGCCCGGCAATTGCTCAAGCGCCGCGCGGTCCTGCGGCACCTCCCCGCCATGGGCGTCGATCAGCTGCCGTGACAGGGCGATCACGTTCTTCGCCTTGTTGCGATAGAGGCCGATCGTCTTGATGTAATCCCGCACGGTTTCCTCGCCGAGCGCGACCATCTTTTCCGGCGTGTCGGCGACCTCGAACAGCGGCCGTGTCGCCTTGTTCACGCCGACGTCCGTCGCCTGTGCCGACAGCGCCACGGCGACCAGCAGCGTATAGGGATTGACGTAGTGCAACTCGCCTTCCGGTTCCGGATTGGCGGCATGGAAGCGGGCGAAGATCGCGTGGAGTTCGGCCTTGGTGTAGCGCGACCGGCGCCGGCGCACCGCGGCTTTTGCGGATTTCGGCGCGGGTGCGCTACGTGTTTTACCGGAATCGGACTGGTTCTCGCTCATCGCTTCTCTATACTTGGGCGTCATGACGAGCGGCAATCCGAAATCCGAGCTGGAGGTTGCGGGAAGCGAGGCGGCGGATACGCCTTTCTTCGCGGCCCTGCTCACGCCCTATCGCTCGCTGGGGCCGAATGGCTTCCGCGTGCTGATGCTTGTCGTTTGCGGCATCTGCTTCGCGGCGGGGCTTGTGTTCCTGTCGATGGGCGCTTGGCCGGTCTTCGGTTTTCTCGGCCTCGACATCCTGCTGATCTTCCTGGCGTTTCGCTGGAATTACCGGGCCGCGCGCGCCTTCGAGGAGGTGCATGTGTCGCGCACCGAGATCCGCATTCGCAAGGTCAACGCCGCCGGGCGCGAGGCGCTTTACCGGTTCAATCCCTTCGGCACGAAGCTGGTGGTGCGCGAGGAGGAGGACGAGGGCGTCACCCGCATCACCGTGTCGGCGCGCGGTCAGGCGGTCGACGTCGGCGGGTTTCTCAATCCGCAGGACCGCACCAGTTTCGCCGGCGCGTTCCGCAGGGCGGTCGCGCAGGCGAAATCCGGCGGGCCGTTCCCGGTTGCCGCCGGCTGAGCGGGAACGCCGGTCCCCCGCCCGCTCGCATGTCGCGCCAGATCGCAAACCGGGTCAGAAGATGCGGCAGCTGCGCGGGCCCGCGCCGGGGCGCGTCCAGATGACCCGGTTGCCGCTCCCCTCCAGCCGATAGCCGCGACTGGCGTAGAGCAGGTCCGGCCCGTTCGAGCGATCCGCGAGCGTGACCGGTGACAGGCCGGACTCCCGTACGATCGCCACGCGCCGCACATTGTCGATGGTCACCGTCAGATAGGCCCCGCCGGCGCAGTCGTAGTCGAGGCGCAGCTGGTCCTCCGCGCCGCCGAACAGCGGCCCCGCCGGAACGGGTGCCGGCGGCAGCGGCTCGGGCGGCAGCGGTTCAGGCGGGAACGTGTCGAGCGGATATGGGTCGAGTGGGGCTGGGGCGGGCGCGAAAACCTCCGGCTCCGGCGGCAGCTCGCGGGTTGGGCGCAGGGTGACGGTGCGCGAGGCGCCGCGCGGCAGGTAGATGCCGAGGCATCGCCCGCGCAGATTGGCCACCAGCCAGGGATGACCGGCGACGGTCGGCTGCACCATTTCGCCACCCGGCGGAATGCGCGCCTGCATCCGCCGGTCGCCGTCGAAATCGATCCAGTGCACCACCACGGGCCGTTGCCGTTCGTTGCGGAAGATCAGCGTCGCCGGCCGGCTGCTCGGCACCGAGCGGATAAACCCCTCGTCGGCGCAGCTCGCCCCGTCGCCGGTAAAGCCGGCCGCGCCCGGATCGACGAAGCCGCCGGACGGGTCCGGGGTGGCGACGATCTCCGGCGCCGGCACCGCGCAGGCCTCGACGAAGCGGCGCACCGGCCCGGCACTGCCCGTGAGCGACACCCGGTAGGCCCAGGCCCCGTCCATCGCCACCGTCAGCTCCGATCCGCGGATCAGCGCCGTCCAGATCGGATCATCGGCGGCAAGCGTCACCACCGGCTCGGAGACGCCGGCTTCCGTGTTCGCCGACGAGCCGCGCGCCGTGTAGCTGCGCAACACGTCGCGCGCGGCCAGCGTCACGGAGACGGGCGCGCCCTCCCGCAAGCCGTCGACCGTGCCGATCAGGGTCGTCGTCATGCGTCCCGATCCGCGCGTGCAGCTGGCGCGAAATCCCCGGTCGTCGGTCTCGGGCACGCCGTAGACGAGCGCGAGACGGTCGCCGCCCAGCGGCGCCACGGACCATGTGCGGCCGTCGTAGAGCGGCAGCGCGCCCGGGTCGGGGGCGATCGTCGGTCCGGCGGCGGAGGCGGTCGCGGCGGTGTCCTGCGTGCCGGCACCCGCGTCTTGCGCGGTGTCTTCCGGTGCTGCGGTATCCTGTGTCGCGTCCGCGCTGCCGCGCAGCGCCGTCTCGCCGTTACCGGTCGACGGGCGACGCACGCCGCCGGCGAGCGGCGGGGCGGCCGGACCGGCATCGGAGGGCACGGCCCGGCGCACGGATTGCGTGTCCGCCGCCGCCCGGGCCTGGGTTGTCATGGTGACCTTCCAGTCGCCGCAGATGTCCATCCGGTCCTTGAGAATGCGGCCGTCGGCGAGCACCAGGCGCAGGTCGCGCCGGCAGGCGATGCGGCCGCCGTCGTCCGGATCGCCTTCCATCTCGACGAAAACTCGGGCCCGCGAGCGCCGGCGCACCGGCATGGCGACGCCGTCGATGAAGACCTCGCGGATCGCGGTGTCGTCGTCGGTCTGGATCATCAGGAGCTTGCGCTCCACGCGCGGCGCGGGTGTTTCTGCGGCAGAGGCCTCGGCGACCGGAACCGTCACTGCGTAGTTCGCCGCGCAAAGATCGAGCGTGCGGGTGACCGTCCGCCCGTTCGAGAGCCCGACCGCCAGCGTCTGGGTGCAGTCGAAGGGGCTGTCCGCCTGCCCGGCCTCGACGAACAGGCTGGTGTCGGAGCGCCCCGCTTCCTTGAGCGTTCGCCCGTCGACGCGCACCTCGCGCACGGTCACGTCTTGCGTATCGGTCTTCACCGAGACGATGCGCACGTCGGCCGCCGCCTTGCCCGGAACGAGGGCGAGAATGGTGGCGAGGATCGGGGCCGCGCAGGCGGCGGCGAGCCGTTTGCGCAAGGGTGGGCGCAAATGGGGGCGCAAGGGGCGGCGCAAGGGGGAGAGAGGCGACGCAGACGATCGGGCACGCATGAAGACGAATTCTCTCGCTCGGGCAAGGTGGTGGAACCGGGGCCACAGCGTGGCCCGGGTTTTTGTCTTAAGCAAGACATCGCCCCTCCCTGCCCCCGGAACGGATCGATCGTCCGCGTATACCGTGCAACTCGCAAATCGGGTGGTCTCGGCTTGCCGGCCTGAGTACTCTCGCCCCACACCAGCCAAGGGAAAACGGTTCATGAGCGCGATGCAGGCACGCCGGGATCAGCATCAGGAGCAGAGGAAACCCGCCTCGGGGATGCCGTCTTCGGGGGGTGTCGGAGACACGGTCCTCGACGACTACGACATCGTCCGACGGACCCTGCAGACGATCACCGAACGCTGGCGCGATCAGCCGGGGCTGGAGACGCTGGCCGCCGAGGCCGGCGTCCAGCCGATCCAGCTGCAGCGGGTGTTCTCGCGCTGGGCCGGGATCACGCCCAAGCAGTTCCTTCAGGCGATCACGCTGGATCACGCCCGCGACCTCTTGCGCCAGTCGGCGACGGTGCTCGACACAAGTCACGAGCTCGGCCTGTCGGGCCCGGCGCGGCTGCACGATCTCTTCGTGACCCATGAGGCGATGACGCCGGGCGTCTACCGGGCGAAAGGGGCGGGCCTGACGATCCGCTACGGCTTTCACCCCTCGCCCTTCGGTCTGGCGCTGGTGATGGTGACCGAGCACGGTCTCGCGGGCCTCGGCTTCTGCGAGCCCGGCGAGGAGGCGGGCGCGCTCGAGGACATGACGCGGCGCTGGCCGCAGGCGACTTATGTCGCGGATGCGGGCGCGACCGAAGCGATGGCGCGGCGCGTGTTCGATCCCGCGGCCTGGTCGCCCGACACGCCGCTTCGCGTGGTGATGATCGGCACGGACTTCGAGATCCGCGTCTGGGAAACGCTGCTGCGCATTCCGCTTGGGGCCGCGACGACCTACTCCGACATCGCCGCGCGGCTCGGAAAACCCAAGGCGGCCCGCGCGGTGGGGCGCGCAGTCGGGCGCAATCCGATCTCCTTCGTGGTGCCCTGTCATCGGGTGCTGGCGAGCGGCGGCACGCTCTGCGGCTACCACTGGGGCCTCACCCGCAAGCGCGCCATTCTCGGCTGGGAGGCCGGACGGGTCGCCCAGGCCAGCGACGCGGTGGAGTGACCGGCGGCGCGCCGGTCATTTGCCCATAGTCAGCACCCTGCTCAGTCGTCCGGGCGGCTCTGCTTGCGGGCGCGCTTGAGCGCGTAAAGCGCGTCGAGCGCCTCGCGCGGGGTCATGTCGTCGGGATCGAGCGCATCCAGCGCCTCGCCCAGCGGGTCGCTCTGTGACACGGGGGCCGTCGGCGCCGGCGCGACGGCCGGCATCGCGGCGAAGAGTGGCAGATCGTCGATCAGCGCCTCGCCGGGCGCGCGACGATCCTGTTCCTCCAGCTGGGCCAGCACGGCGCGGGCGCGCTCGATCACCGCCGCCGGCAGGCCGGCGAGCTTGGCGACCTGAATGCCGTAGGAGCGATCCGCCGCGCCCGGCACGATCTCGTGCAGGAAGACGACGTCCCCTTCCCACTCCTTGACCCGCACCGTGGCGTTGGTGAGCCGGGAAAGGCGCGCCGACAGCGCGGTCAGCTCGTGATAATGGGTGGCGAAAAGGGTGCGCGCGCGGTTGACCTCGTGCAGGTGCTCGATCGCCGCCCAGGCGATGGAGAGCCCGTCGAAGGTGGAGGTGCCGCGTCCGATTTCATCCAGAATGACCAGCGCGCGCGGTCCCGCCTGATTGAGGATGGCGGCGGTCTCGACCATCTCGACCATGAAGGTTGAGCGCCCGCGCGCCAGATCGTCGGCCGCGCCGACACGCGAGAACAGGCGGTCGACGACCCCGATATGCGCGGCCTCCGCCGGCACGAAGGCGCCCATCTGGGCCAGGATCGCGATCAGCGCGTTCTGGCGCAGGAAGGTCGACTTGCCGGCCATGTTCGGCCCGGTGACGAGCCAGATCCGGCCCGACCCCTCGTCGCCCTCGGGGCCGAGCGATGCGTCATTGGCGACGAAGCCGTCCTCGCCGGCGCGTTTCAGCGCCTGTTCCACCACCGGATGACGCCCGCCCCGGATCTCGAAGGCAAGGCTGTCGTCGACCTGCGGGCGGGTGTGCGCGTCGGCCTCGGCGAGGTCCGCGAGCGCGCTTGCCACATCGAGCACCGCGAGCCCGTCGGCCGCCGCCTTGATCGCGCCGCCCGCCTCCACCACGTCGTTGACGAGCCGCGTGAAAACCTCGGTTTCGAGCGACAGCGCCCGCCCGGCCGCATTGGCGATGCGGCTTTCGAGATCCGCCAGATCCGGCGTGGTGAATCGCATGGCGCCGGCCATCGTCTGGCGGTGGATGAAGCGCCCCGGATCGCTTGTGAGCTTCTCCGCATGCGCCGCCGGCACCTCGATGAACCAGCCGAGCACATTGTTGTGCTTGATCTTCAGCGCCCGGATCTCGAGCTCCGCCGAGAGATCGCCCTGCATCTGCGCGATGACCTTGCGGCTGTCGTCCCTGAGCCGGCGCACCTCGTCCAGCTCCGGCAGATAGCCGTCGGCGACGAAATTGCCGTCGCGCGCGAGCAGCGGCGGATCGGACTTGAGCGCAAGACCAAGCTCGTGCCCAAGGTCCGCCGGCGCCGCCGCAAGCCGGGCCACCGCATTGGCGATCTCCGCCGTCGCGGCGTCCGGATCGTCCTCGCCAGTCTTGAAGAGCCCGGCGATGTCGCGCGCCGCGGCCAGCCCGTCGGCGAGCGCCAGCAGATCGCGCGGGCCGCCCCGGTCCATCGACAGGCGCGACAGGGCGCGGGCCATGTCCGGCACCTGCTTCAGCCGCTCGCGCAGCCGCTCGCGCAGATAGGTGTCCTCGTGAAACCGGGCGACGGCGTCCTGCCGGCGGCGGATTTCGGCGATGTCGGTGAGCGGGCTCGCCAGGCGCTGGGCGAGCAGCCGCGAGCCCGCGCCGGAGACGGTCCGGTCGATGACGGAGAGCAGCGAGCCGCCGCGCTCGCCCGACAGGGTGCGCATCAGCTCCAGGTTCGCCCGGGTTGCCGGATCGATCAGCATGCGCGCGCCGGCGCCGTCGTGGGCGGGCGGGTCGAGCGGCGCGCGGGCGCCGAATTGCGTGCGCTCCACATAGGCGAGCGCGCCGGCGGCCGCACTCGTTTCCAGCCGCGTGAAGTCGCCGAAGCCGTCGAGCGTCGCCACGCCGAAATAGCGCGCCAGCCGGTCGGCGGCGGTGGCCCCGTCGAACAGGCTGCGCGGCACCGGCGACAGCGACGCCGGCGTGTCGCTCAGGATCGCGCGCAAGCCCGGGTCCTCCAGCAGCGTGTCGGCGACGACGATCTCGCGCGGGTCGATGCGGGCGAGATCGGCCGCAAGCCGCGCCCCGTCGCTGGCCGCGACCCGGAAGGCGCCGGTGGAAATGTCGACCCAGGCGAGCCCGTAAGCTGTCGCGTCGTCGAGCGAGCCGGTCTTGCCGCGCGCCAGCGCCAGCAGGAAATTGTTGCGCGCCGGCTCCAGCAGCCGGTCCTCGGTCAGCGTGCCGGGCGTGACGAGGCGGATCACCTCGCGCCGCACCACCGCCTTGGCGCCGCGTTTCTTCGCCTCCGCCGGATCCTCGGTCTGCTCGCACACCGCGACGCGAAAGCCGAGCGCGATCAGCTTCTGGAGATAGTCATCGGCCGCATGCACCGGCACGCCGCACATCGGGATGTCCTCGCCCAGATGCTTGCCGCGCTTGGTCAGCGTGATGCCGAGCGCGCGCGAGGCGTCTTCCGCGTCCTGGAAGAACAGCTCGTAGAAATCGCCCATGCGGTAGAACAGCAGGCAATCGGGATTGGCGGTCTTGATCTCGATGTATTGCGCCATCATCGGCGTCGGCTGGGCCGCCTTGGCCGCTCCCGTCTGGGTCGCCTCTTGCGCCGTCTGCCGGTCCGCGCCCGCGTCGGGCCGCTGCCCCTGGCGGGGATGCTCTGTCGCCTGATCGTTCATGCTGAGACCCTAATTCGCGTCCTCGCGATGGGAAAGCCGTTTCGGCTGTCCACATGCCGCTGCGTCGGGCTTCGCGCCGCCCGGCTCCGGCCCTTATCAAACGGGCGGGAAAGTTTCAGCCACGCGGTCCGATTCGCCGGGTTGAGTGCGGTATTTGCAGGGGATAATGTCTGCCTCCGCCGTCGGGGGCGGGCCAACAGGAGAATGGAATGTCGTCGTCGGATAAATCACGCAGCAGCAACGTCAGCTTCACCGAGCAGGAAGCCCTCCAGTTTCATCAACAGGGCAAGCCGGGCAAGCTGGAAATCACGCCGACCAAGCCGATGGCGACCCAGCGCGACCTGTCGCTCGCCTATTCGCCCGGCGTCGCCGTGCCGGTGCGCGCCATCGCCGAGGACCCCTCGCGCGCCTTCGATTACACCACGCGCGGCAATCTCGTCGGCGTGATCTCCAACGGCACCGCCATCCTCGGCCTCGGCAACCTCGGCGCGCTCGCCTCCAAGCCGGTGATGGAAGGCAAGGCGGTGCTGTTCAAGCGCTTCGCCGACGTCGACAGCATCGATCTCGAGGTCGATACGCAGGACGTGGACGAATTCGTCAACGCCGTGCGCTATCTCGGTCCTTCGTTCGGCGGCATCAACCTGGAGGACATCAAGGCGCCGGACTGCTTCATCATCGAGCAGCGCCTGCGCGAACTGATGGACATTCCCGTCTTCCACGACGACCAGCACGGCACCGCGATCATCGCCGCCGCCGGGCTGATCAACGCCATGCATCTGACCGGCCGCGATGTGAAGACGACCAAGATCGTCTGCAACGGCGCCGGGGCGGCCGGCATCGCCTGCATCGAGCTCGTCAAGGCGATGGGCGTGCCGCATGACAATGTCACCCTGTGCGACACCAAGGGCGTGATCTACAAGGGCCGCCAGGAAGGCATGAACCAGTGGAAGTCGGCCCACGCCGTGGAGACCGACGCGCGCAGCCTCTACGATGCCCTCAAGGGCGCCGACGTCTTCTTCGGCGTGTCGGTGAAGGGCGCGCTCACCGAGGACATGCTGCGCGCCATGGCGCCGAACCCGATCATCTTCGCCATGGCCAATCCCGATCCGGAGATCACGCCGGAGGAAGCCCATGCGATCCGCGACGACGCCATCGTCGCCACCGGCCGCTCCGACTATCCCAATCAGGTCAACAATGTCCTCGGCTTTCCCTACATCTTCCGGGGCGCGCTCGACGTGCAGGCGACCACCATCAACGACGCCATGAAGGTCGCCTGCGCCGAAGCGCTGGCGAGCCTGGCCCGCGAGGAGGTGCCGGACGAGGTCGCCGCCGCTTATCGCGGCAAGCGGCCGAAGTTCGGGCCCGAATACATCATTCCGGTGCCCTTCGATCCGCGCCTGATCTCGACCATTCCGCCGGCCGTCGCCCAGGCGGCGATGGACAGCGGCGTGGCGCGCCGGCCGATCGTCGACATGGAGACCTACCGCCACCAGCTCTCCGCCCGCCGCGATCCGGTCGCCGGCACCTTGCAGCGCATCTTCTCCAAGGTCCGTCAGCAGCCCAAGCGGGTCGTCTTCGCGGAAGGCGAGGAAGAGCCGATGATCCGCGCGGCGGCGAGCTTCGTCGCGCAAGGGCTGGGCGAGGCGATCCTGATCGGGCGCGAGGACGAGGTGCGCGCCACCGCGACCGCCGCCGGCATCGACATCGACCGCGGCGGCATCTCGATCCACAATGCCCGGCTGTCGACCCGCAACGCGGACTACGCGGCCTTTCTCTATGCCCGGCTGCAGCGGCGCGGCTACCTGCAGCGCGACTGCCAGCGGCTCGTCAACAACGACCGCAACTACTGGGGCGCGATCATGGTGGCGCGCGGCGATGCCGATGCCATGGTCACCGGCCTCACCCGCAATTACTCCGTGGCGCTCGACACGGTGCGCAACTGCATCGACGTGAAGCCCGGCCACCGGGTGATCGGCGTGTCGCTGGCGCTGTGCCGGGGCCGCACGGTGCTCGTCGCCGATTCCGCCGTGATCGACATGCCGACCTCGGAAGAGCTGGCCGACATCGCGGAAGAGGCGGCGCATGTCGCCCGGCGGCTCGGCTATGAGCCGCGCGTCGCCATGCTCGCCTATTCCACCTTCGGCCATCCGCGCGGCGAGCGCTCGGAAAAGGTCATCGAGGCGGTGAAGATCCTCGACCGGCGCCGCGTCGATTTCGAGTACGATGGCGAGATGGGCGCCGATGTCGCCCTCAACATGGACAAGATGGCCGCCTATCCCTTCTGCCGCTTGAGCGGTCCGGCCAATGTGCTGATCATGCCGGCCTTCCACTCCGCCGCCATCTCCACCAAGATGTTGCAGGAACTGGGCGGCTCGACGGTGATCGGCCCGCTGCTCGTCGGCCTCGACAAGCCGGTGCAGATCCTGCCCATCGGCGCCAAGGACAGCGACATCGTCAACATGGCGGCCATTGCCGCCTACAACGTGACCTGAGACACGACGGCGCAAGGCCGGGGACGCACAATGACCCACAGCGGCACCACCGAGGCATCGGGCGCGGGGACGATCAAGATCTGCGGTCTGAAGACCGACGAAGCGCTCGACGCCGCGCTCGACGCGGGCGCGGAGATGGTCGGCCTCGTGTTCTTCGAAAAAAGCCCGCGGCATGTCGATCTGGCGACCGCCGCGCGGCTTGGCGACCGCGCGCGCGGGCGGGCCGACATCGTCGTGCTCACGGTCGATGCCGACGATGCGCTGCTCGACGAGATCGTGCATGCGGTGCGTCCCGACTGGCTGCAGCTGCACGGCGGGGAAAGCCCGGAGCGCTGCGCCGCGCTGCGGGCCCGTCACGGCATCCGCGTCATGAAGGCGCTGGGCGTGTCGGGCGCCGATGACCTGGCGCGGGCAACGCCCTATGTAGGCCATGTCGACCGGCTGTTGTTCGACGCCAAGCCGCCGAAGGGCGCCGATCTGCCCGGCGGCAACGGCGTCAGTTTCGACTGGCGGATCCTGCGCGATCTCGTTCCCGGCGTTCCGCTGATGCTGTCGGGCGGTCTCGACGCGGCACGTGTCGGCGAGGCCATCCGCGTGAGCGGTCTCGATGCGGTCGACGTATCGTCGGGCGTGGAGCGCGCGCGCGGCGAGAAGGATCCGGACCTGATCCGGCAGTTCATTGCGGCGGCGCGGGCCGCCTTTGCCACGCGCGATGGCGCGGCATCATCTTGCGACTCTTCTAAGGACGAATCCTCTCAGGAAGGAGTGGAGGCATGACGATCCATCCCAACACCTACCGCTCCGGCCCGGACGAGCGCGGTCACTTCGGCATTTTCGGCGGTCGATATGTTGCCGAAACGCTGATGCCGTTGATCCTCGATCTGGAAAAGGCCTATGCGGACGCCAAGGCCGATCCCGCCTATCAGGCGGAGGTCGACGACCTCAACGCCCATTACACGGGCCGCCCCTCGCCGCTCTATTTCGCCGAGCGGCTGACCGCGGAGCTCGGTGGCGCCAAGATCTATTTCAAGCGCGACGAGCTCAACCACACCGGCAGCCACAAGATCAACAACTGCCTGGGCCAGATCCTGCTGGCCAAGCGCATGGGCAAGACCCGCATCATCGCCGAGACCGGCGCCGGCCAGCATGGCGTGGCGACCGCCACCGTCTGCGCCCGCTTCGGCCTGCCTTGCGTGGTCTACATGGGCAAGACGGACGTGGAGCGCCAGCGGCCCAACGTCTTCCGCATGAAGCTTCTGGGGGCCGAGATCGTGCCGGTCACCTCCGGCGCGGGCACGCTCAAGGACGCCATGAACGAGGCGCTGCGCGATTGGGTGACCAATGTCGACAGCACCTATTATCTGATCGGCACGGCCGCCGGTCCGCACCCCTATCCGGAAATGGTGCGCGATTTCCAGTCGGTGATCGGCAAGGAGACCCGCGCGCAGCTTCTGGAGGCGGAAGGCCGTCTGCCGGATGCGCTCGTCGCCGCCGTCGGCGGCGGATCGAATGCGATCGGCCTGTTCCATCCCTTCCTCGACGACCCCGGCGTCAAGATCTATGGCGTGGAAGCGGGCGGCAAGGGCCTGTCCGGCGAGGAGCATTGCGCGTCGCTGAGCGCCGGCAAGCCGGGCGTGCTGCATGGCAACCGCACCTATCTGCTGCAGGATGACGACGGGCAGATCCTGGAAGGTCATTCGATCTCGGCCGGGCTCGACTATCCCGGCATCGGACCGGAGCATTCCTGGCTGAAGGAGACGGGCCGCGTCAGCTATCTGCCGATCACCGACACGGAAGCGCTGGAGGCGTTCCAGTTGCTGACGCGGGTGGAAGGGATCATCCCCGCGCTGGAGCCGGCCCATGCGCTCGCCCAGGTGATGAAGCTCGCGCCGACGATGGACAAGGAGCAGATCATCGTCATGAACCTGTGCGGGCGCGGCGACAAGGACATCTTCGCCGTCGGCGACATGCTCGGCTTCGACCTGTAACAGGCGCGGCGCGGACCCGGCTTGCGATGCGGGGCTGCGCCGGCCCGTCCACGTCGGACCGTCCACAAGGCCCGCGCCCCGGCCGGTTCTCGGCACAAAACCGTTGCCTCGCTCCGGGGGATCGGCTATCCCTCGGGCTCGGCGCGTGACCCTTCACGCCCCAGGCACCCGTAGCTCAGCTGGATAGAGCGCTGCCCTCCGAAGGCAGAGGTCACAGGTTCGAATCCTGTCGGGTGCGCCAATTTCCCCGGGAATTTTCGCACCTCCAGAAAAGTGGGATCGGAGAAGGGTCGACCGAGCGCTCCGCTTTCCTGTTTTGCGACCTTCTTTCTCTCTCCTTTCTCACGGCGATGCGGTGGAGCGGCCTCATCGGGCGGCGCATGGTCGTGCGCATGGCGCGGAGACACTCGCGTCAGGAGCTCGCCGTCGCGTCACGCCGAAGGAGCGGCAGCGCCTGTTTCAGCCCCCAGTCCCGCAGAGCCATGATGATGGGCCGCAAGCTCTCGCCCTTCTCGGTGAGGCTGTATTCCACCTTCGGCGGCACAACCGGGAACACCTCACGGCGGATCAGCCCGTCCGCTTCCAGCTCGCGCAACTGTTTGGTCAGCATGCGCTGCGTCACATCCCCCATCTGACGCTTGAGTTCGTTGAAGCGGACCGGCCCCTCCATCAGGTGATAGAGGGCAAGCCCCTTCCATTTTCCGCCGATCAGTTCGAGCGCCGCCTCGACCGGACAGCCCTCGCTGCAGTCGTAGGTGTCATAGCGCTGGCGTCTGTCGGCATCCGTCGTCTTGAGAGCAGTCATGTTTACAGTATCCCTTATGTACCTATATGCCCAAAACGTGCGTACTTGTTCTGTTCGAATGCATAGTCCATCTGTCCTCTCGTCGCAATCATGCTTCGGAAAGGACGCAAGGACATGCCCCTGACAATCGTCGCGACCATTCACGCAAGGCCAGATCGTGAGGCTCTTGTCCGGCAGGAACTGGAAAAGCTTGTGGCGCCGACCCGGGCGGAGCCGGGCTGCATCCGGTACGACCTGCATCATGACATCAAATCCCCCGGCCACTTCCTGTTCTACGAGACCTGGGCGAGCCGTGACCTGTGGCAGGCGCACATGAATGCGCCGCATATCGCCGCCTACATGGAGGCGACCGAGGGGGCCGTCGAGGCCTTCGTGGTCAGCGAGATGGAGCGTCTGGCATGAGGGCGTTCCCCGCGTGCCCTCCCGCGCCGAACCGGCCGGCCGTCGCCACGCGAAGAGACGCGCGAGAACCGGCGCTGCGGTCGGGCAACCCCGCGGTCGCGGCCGACCGCCCCCTGTCTTCCGCCGTGCGTCGCCGGGCCGCGCTGGCCCGCTCTGCGTGACGCGGACCGGTCCACGAACGATCCACGCACTCCGATCACGTTCAATCCTGGCGAGGAGGCTGCCCGCGTCGCTCCGTCGGATCGCGCCCGACGGGTCTTCCAGCCACGACATGAGGTCATGCCCGGCCGCCCAGAGCGGCGCGCGACCGGGCGCAAACGAAAGAGATGTTTCATGAAAGCCATCGGCTACACGAAATCCCTGCCCATCACGGATGAGGGCGCCTTGCAGGCCTTCGACATTCCCACGCCCGAGCCTGGAGCGCGGGATCTTCTCGTCGAGGTCAAGGCCGTCTCGGTGAACCCCGTCGACGTCAAGGTGCGCACCGGCGTCGATCCCGCCGGCGAGACCAAGGTCCTGGGCTGGGATGCCTCGGGCATCGTGCGGGCAACCGGCGCGGACGTTACATGCTTCAAGCCTGGTGACGAGGTCTTCTACGCCGGCGCATTGGACCGCCCGGGCACGAACAGCGAGCTGCATGTGGTGGACGAGCGCATCGTCGGGCGCAAGCCGTCGCGCCTGTCCCATGCGGAGGCTGCCGCCCTGCCGCTGACGACGATCACCGCGTGGGAACTCCTCTTCGACCGCTTCGGCATCGCCGAGGGTGGAGGGGCGGGAGACACGCTGCTCGCCATTGGCGGTGCGGGCGGGGTCGGCTCGATCCTGATCCAGCTCGCGCGTGCCCTCACCGGCCTGACCGTCGTCGCCACCGCGTCGCGGCCCGAAACCCGGGCCTGGGTGGAGGCCATGGGCGCCCATCATGTCATCGACCACCGGGGCGACATGCCCGCGCAGATGAAGGCGCTGGGCCTCGTGCCGCGCTATGTCGCCGGGCTCACGGGCACGGAGCATCACTTTCCGGCGATCGCCGAAATGCTGGCCCCGCAAGGCAGGTTCGGCCTGGTCGACGATCCCGATCCCAAGGCTGTCGATGTGATGCTGCTCAAGCACAAGGCGATTTCGCTCCACTGGGAGTTCATGTTCACCCGTTCGCTCTTCGCAACACATGACATGATCGAACAGCACCGCCTGCTCTCCCGGGTGGCGGATCTGGTCGATGCGGGCCGGATCCGTACCACCGCCAATCATGACGGCGGGACCATGACCCCGCACACTCTACGGGCAGCCCATCAGCTGCAGGAAAGCGGCCGTGCCATCGGCAAGACGACGCTGACGTGGTGACAGGACCACTGCTGCGTGACGGTTTCACCGCGACCGCGGTCCTGATCTGACCGGAGGCGTTGTCGCGAAGCGTGCCGTGCGGAGCATGCGTCTCAAGCCCCGCACGCGGCAATGACGATCCAGATCCGCGCCACCGGCGCGGATCCTGGAGCGATCTCAGGAAGCCGCCGGATCGATCGCATAGGCGCAGCGCCGCGCGCCGTCGAGCACGTGGTCCGTGCGCTCCACCCTTGCATCGGGTCCGAGCACGGCGCGGAAGATCGCCAGTTCCGACCGGCACAGACCCTGGCAGACGGCGGCCGCCGCGCAGATCGGGCAGTGGTTCTCGACCAGCACGAAGCCGCCCTTCTCGGTGGCGTGCCAGTCGGCCATGTACCCCTCGGCGCTGCGCAATTCGGCGAGTTTTGCCACCCGCGCCTCCAGCGTCGCGCAGCCGGCCATCGCCGCCTCGTATCGCGCGAGCGTCTCGGCTTCGCGGTGGGCGATCAGCCGGTCGAGTCCATCGGCGCCGAAGACCGCGCGGGTCGAGGCCAGCATGTCGAGCGTCAGGTCCGAATGGCGGTCGGGAAAGCGGGCGTGACCCCGGGCCGTCAGCGCCCAGTAGCGGCGCGGGCGCCCGCGCCCGTGCCGGCGGTCCTCCGCCACGACGAGGCCTTCGCCGGCAAGCTTCGCCAGCCAGTGCTGCGCTCCGGCCGTCGTCATGGCGAGCGCCGCCCCGGCGTCGCGCGCGGTCACCGGCCCCCGGCTCTTGATCAGATAGAGCAGTCGCTCGTCGCTCGGCCTTGACATCGGACTCATTTTATCAAGTAATCGCTTTTTATAATATCCACCGAAAGGCCGCCGTCAATGGCCGATCCCGCCGCCCACAGCCGTGTCGCCTGGTCCGAACTCCTGACCCGGGAGCATGCCCCGGCGCTGGCGCTGGTGTGCCTGGGCGTCTGGCTGCATGCGGCCGACGGGCTGGTCGTGGCGACCATGCTTCCGGCCATTGTCGCCGAGATCGGCGGCGGCGCGATGGTCGCCTGGTCGGTGGCGCTCTACGAGATCGGCTCCATCGTCGCCGGTGCGACGGGCGGGTTTCTGGCGCTGCGCTACGGGCTGCGCCTGCCGATGACGCTCGCCGGCGCCCTGTTCGCGCTCGGGTGCCTCGTCAGCGCGCTGGCGCCGACCATGCCGGTGCTTCTGGCGGGCCGTCTGCTGCAGGGGCTGGGCGGCGGCGGACTGGTGGCGCTGTCCTTCGTCGCGGTCTCGCTGCTGTTCCCGCCGCGATTGATGGCGCGGGCCATGGCGGCGATCTCGGCGCTGTGGGGCGTGTCGTCCTTTCTCGGTCCGCTGATCGGCGGTGTCTTCGTCGAAGCCGCCACCTGGCGGGCCGGGTTCGTCTTCTTTGCCGTGCAGGCGCTGGCGCTCGCGCTGTGGATCGGTTTGGCCGCCAGGCTCGGCGCGCGGCCGCCGGCCACCGGGGTGTCGAGCCCTATGCCGGTCGCGCGCCTCACGGTGCTTGCCGCCGGGATCGTCTCGATCGCCTGGGCCGGCATCGACATCGATCCGGTGGCGACGCCCGCCTTCGTTGCGGCCGGGGGCGTGCTGTTGATCGTCTTTCTGGTGCTGGACCGGGGCGCCGGCGCCGACCGGCTGTTGCCGCCAGGACCCTTCGGTCTGGTCACCGCGCATGGAAGCGCGCTGGCCATGGTGCTGGCGATGTCGGCGGCGACGATCGCGATCACCGCCTACGGCCCGCTGCTGGTCGTGGCGATCCACGGGGTGTCGGCCATCGTCGCGGGCTATCTGGTCGCCTGTTCGGCCGTCGGCTGGACGGTCTTCGCGATCCTCGTGTCCGGCTCGGATCCGCGCCACGATCCCAGATACATTGCCGTCGGCATGGCGATGGTGGTCGCAAGCATTATCGGATTCGCGGTCGCCGTGCCGGCCGGCCCGGTCTGGCTGATCGCCCTCGTCGCGGCGATCGAGGGCGGCGGCTTCGGCATCGCCTGGACCTTCATCCTGCGCCGGGTGACGAAACTGTCCGATCCGGCCGAGACCGAGCGGGTATCTGGCGCTCTTCCCACCGTGCAAAGGCTCGGCTACGCGCTGGGCGCGGCCTATATCGGGATCATCGCCAATGCCGCCGGCTTCGCCGAGGCGGAGACGGCCGAGGCCCTCCTGCCCGCCGCGCGCTGGGTGTTTCTGGGCAGCCTGCCGCTGGCGCTGGTCGGCCTCGTCGCAATGGCGCGTTTCGTCTCGCCGGGCGTGGCCCGCGCGCGCCGGACCGTCTCGATGGGCATGGACTGAGCGCCGTCAGCCTGTCCGCCGCGGACTCCGCGTGAGCAACACCATCGCGCCGACGAGCAGGGCCGCGCCGATCAGGCCGAGGGCGCCGAGCCGCTCGTCGAAGACCGCCCAGGCCAGCAGCGTCGCCGTCAGCGGCTCGCTCAGCGCGGCGATGCTGGCGACCGTCGCGCCGGTGCGCCGCATGCCGGCGAAGAAGATCACATAGGCAAAGCCCGTCGGCACCAGCCCGATGTAGAGCAGCAGCCCCAGTCCCTCCGTCGGGACCGACGCGGGGATGTGGAACAGGGCGACGGGCAGCAGCATCAGCGCGCCGGCGCCAAGGCCGATGCCGATCAGCGTGAACGGATGGTGGCGCGGCGCCAGCACCCGGCTGAACAGGGTGAAGACGGCGAAGCTTGCCGCCGAGCCGAGCGCCCAGGCGGTGCCGGTGAGAACCGCCGCTTGCGAAACGCCGACATCGGAGGGCACGCCGACCAGCATCGCGGTGCCGGCGATGCCGATGCCGAGCGCGCCGAGCACGGTCGCGGTCAGGCGTTCGCCCAGGAAGGCGCCCGCGAGCAGCGCCACGATCAGCGGGGCGGTGCAGATCGTCACCAGCGTGGCGATGGCGACACCGGCGGTCGCGACGGCGGTGAAATAGAAGAGCTGATAGAGCGCCATGGAGACGCCGATCATCAGAACCGCGCCCAGCTCGCGCCCGGCGAAGGCGAAGGTGCGTGCGCGCACGGTGACAAGCGACAGGACCAGAAGCAGCGGCCCGGCGAGCGCCAGCCGCACGAAGCCGACGAAGACCGGCGAGATCGCGGTCGTGCCGTAGAGGAGCTTGGAGGCGACACCGACCGTGCCCCACAGCACGGCCGCCACGACGACCAGCAGCACGCTGCCCATTGCCGGGATCGACGGGGCGGGCCGGCTGCTGTCGGGTGAGCTCATCGACGGGTCGGGCGCCCTGCGCCGCCGGCTCGCGTTGCCGATGTGCGCGGCACGGGTCTTTCCGCGGCCGGTCGTTCTGCGGCCGGTCTGTCAGCGGTCAGTCTTCTCCCTGCCCGGAAAGGCGGCGGAAAATCCGTCCGCGCGCCGACACCGAAGGCGACGTGAAGCGGCACGGCTGCACCGCCGGCCGGGAAGGAAGCCGCTACATACGGGCGAAATTCTGTCTGCGTCTTTTCCATGACGGGCAGTATGATGGGAAACAGCCCCCGCGTGTAGAGGCAAGTCCCGGCGGAAGACAAAAATGCCTTCACATCGAAGGGAAAACCGGGAGCGGGTCGTGTCTGCGCAAGGCCTTGCAGGCTCGCGAAGGGCACCCGCTGCGGCGGCCGTCGCGCGCGTGACCGGCGTGTTCCGGTCGATCAGCGGCAAGCTCCGGGCGGCGGTGATTTCTGCGGGGCCGCCGCGGCGGACGGCCGATCACGGGGCAGCCGGCGCGGATCCCGCCCGGTTCGCGGCGCCCGGTTGGTCAGGTACAGGCCGGTCAGGATCGCCCCGGCGCCGGCGGCAAAGCCGGGCGTCGGCACTTCGTCGAGGATCGCCCAGGCGCTCAGGACGCCGAAGAGCGGCGCCAGGAAGCTCATCGCCGAGACCTGCGAGGCCGGGTGCAGCTGAAGCAGCCGGAAGAAGATCAGATAGCCGACGAAGGCGACCGCGATGGTCTGGAAGGCGAGCGACCCGACGGCCACGGGGCCGAAGCGGACGGTTTCGCCCGTGACCCGCGCCGTCGCGGCCAGGAGCGGGACCGACCAGAAAAGCTGGTGAAACAGCACCACCGGGGCGTCGACGGTCTTCAGGCAGGTCGCCCGGACGACCAGAACCGTCAGCGCCCAGGCCGCCGCCGCGCCGAGGCACAGAAGGTCGCCGACACGCGTGGCCGACCCGCCGGACGGCCGGACCAGCGCGACGATGGCCACGCCCGAAAAGGCGATGGCGATCCCGGCGATCTTGCGGGTGTCGAAGGGCTCGTCGGCGATGGCCGTCATCGCGGCGATCGCGATCATCATCGGCGCGGTGGAATAGAGCACCGTGGCATGGCTCGCCGAGGTCAGCGCGATGCCGAGGTAGAGCAGGCCGAAATCGATGGCGAAGAGGACGCCGAGCAGGACCGACAGCGCAAGGGGCGCGGCAAACGGGTTGCTGCGACGCCACAGGAACCAGCCGGCCAGAAGCCCGGCCCCGCCGAACGAGCGCAGGGCCGCCTGCGCGATCTGGCCGATATCCGTGACGGCGAGCTTGACGGCCGTCTGCTGCGCGCCGAAGGCGGCGAAGATCACGACGAGCAGAAAGGCCGAGGAGGGCGTCAGCGATGTGCGCGGATCGGACATGCCGTCCATGTCAGCCGGGAGGCGATCTCGGACAAGCGAGAGGTGTCGACGCCGGATTGAGCTCGGCTAAACTGAGGTCATGATCTCGCGCCTGCCCTTCGACGCGCTCAGGACCTTCGCCGAGATCGCCCGCGCGGCTGAACGTCACGCGCGGTGCGGTCAGTCAGCGCATTGCCGCGCTCGAGACGCACCTCGGCCGCACCCTGGTGACCCGGCGTGGCCGCAAGCTCGCGCCGACCAGCGACGGTCTCGCCCTCTTTGAGCGGGTGCGCCCGCATCTCGAGGCGATCGAGGAGGTTATGGCGCCCGACCGGCGCGACCGCGTTCTGCGCCTGCATGCCACGCCCGCCTTCGCCGATGCCTGGGTGATGCCCCGGCTCGAGACGATCCGGGCGCTGGCCGCCCCTCTTGCGCTCGACCTTCTCACGGCGACGGCCCCCTTCGAGGAGACGCGCGGCTGGACGGCCTTCGACATCGCCCTTCGCTACGGTGCGACCTTCGCCGACGATCTGATGGCGACGCCGCTCGTCCCTGCCGAGATCGCGCTGGTGGTGGCGAGCGCCCATGCAACGCACGACGCGGCCGGGATGCTGCGCGGCCTGCCGCTGATCCGCCAGCCGGGTCTGGAGGAATGGCCGGTCTGGCTCGACGCGCTGGGCGTTCGGCCCGAGGACGTCACCTGGGGACCGCGTGTGAGCGACGATGCGGCGAGCCTGCGGGCCGCCGATCTCGGCCATGGAATCGCCAGCGTGCGCGCCTGCAATGTCGGCGAGCGCCCGGGGCTGCATCCGCTGGCCCGCCGTCCGGCGCCGGGCGGCGCCACCTATCATCTCGTGACACGCCGCGCCGACAGGAGCGCCGCGCCGATCAAACGCCTGCACGAGTGGGCGCGACACTGTTCATGACCGGCGCGCCGGTCAGGGATTCGGCGTGGACAGCTTCATCAGGACGATGCCCGCCACGATCAGCGCGCAGGCGATCACCCGCATCGCGGTGACGGCTTCGCCGAACAGCGCGACGCCGAGGACAAAGGCCCCCGCCGCGCCGATCCCCGTCCAGACCGCATAGGCGGTTCCCAGCGGCAGCGTCTTCATTGCCGTGGACAGAAGGGCGAAGCTGACGATCATCGCGCCGATTGTCACAAGACTCGGAACGAGCAGCGAAAAGCCCGCCGACTTCTTCATGAAGACAACCCAGACGATTTCGAACAGTCCGGCTATGCCGAGATAGATCCAGGCCACGGAACGGCCCTCCAGTGTTGGGCCGGGCCGTCCCGGGTGCGATCCGCGGCGCGGGTCGTCCCGCGCATGTCCTGTCTGGGGGATTCGCGGTCGCACATCAAGCGGTCGCGGCAACCGTGCGGCGGGCTAGCGGGCCCGCTGGTCGAAGGCGTTGGCGAGCGCGTCGCGGGCGCGGAGGATGTGCGCGGTCAGGATCGCGCGGGCTACGTCCGCGTCGCGGGCGCGGCAGGCGTCCAGCAAGGCGTGATGTTCGGCATCGGACGGGCCCTGATGATCCATCGTGCCGATGGCGAGTCGCAGATAGCGGTCGGCCAGCGCGTTGAGGCTTTCGATATGGGCGAGCAGGCGCGGCCGGCCGCAGGGGTCGTGGAGCGTTCGGTGAAAGGCGGCGTTGAGATCGCCGAAGCGGTCGAGAGGGGCCTCCTCGATCTCGCGCTGGATCCCGGCGGCGCGGTCGATCCGGGCATTGGTGAGATGCGGCAGGGCAAGCCCGAGCGCCAGCGGTTCGGCGGCCGCGCGCATGTCGAAAATGTCGAGCAGATCGTCCCGGCTCAGTCGCGCGACGATGGCCGAGCGGTTCGGCGGCACATCGACCAGCCCCTGCGCCTCCAAAAGGCGCAGGGCCTCGCGCACCGGCATGCGGCTGACGCCGAACCGCGCGGCGAGCGCGTCCTGCCCGAGCCGCGTGCCGCCGGCGATCGCGCCGGAGACGATCTCGTCGCGCAATCGCGCGGCGATCTCGGCGGCCTGCGCGCCGCGCTGCTGCCTGTCGCTCATGCCGTGTTTCGCCCTTCGCTTCGCCTTCCACAGATACGCCATGGTTGACTCAACATCCATATCAGAAAATTGTATCCAAAATTATCTGATTGGATGCGAAGGAGCGCCATGCGCCTGTCTCTCATCGTCTCGGCGCTCGTTGCCGTCATCGTCGGTTTCGGCGGGTCGGTCGCCATCGTCATCGCCGCCGCCGAGGCGGTCGGGGCATCGGCGGCGGCCACCTCGTCCTGGCTTGCGGCGGTCTGTCTGGCGAAGGCCATCGCGTCGGGGTATCTCAGCACGCGCCACCGGATGCCGATCGTGCTCGCCTGGTCGACCCCGGGGGCGGCGCTGGTCGCCACCGCCTCGGGCATCGGTTTCGCGCAGGCGGTCGGTGCCTTCGCGGCCTGCGCACTTCTGATCCTGCTGACGGCGCTGCTCCGGCCGCTGGGCGATCTGGTGTGCCGCATCCCGACCTCGCTCGCGACCGCCGTGCTGGCGGGCGTGCTGTTCGACTTCGTTCTTGGCGCCGTGACCCGCTCGGCGACGCTGCCGCTGATCGGCGTGCCGATGATCGCGATCTTCGTGAGCCTGCGGCTGTGGTCGCCAAGCTGGGCGGTGATCGGCGCGCTTGTCGTCGGCTTCGGGACGGCGCTCGTCTTCGGTCTCAACGACCCGCTGCCGGCCCCGGTCCTGTCGCATCTCGTCTGGACCACGCCGCATTTCGATGCGGCGGCGCTGATCGGGCTCGCCCTGCCGCTCTACATCGTCACCATGGCCTCGCAGAACCTGCCGGGCTTCGCGGTGCTGCGCGCGGATGGCTATGACCCGCCCGTCCAGTCGATCCTGGGCGTCACCGGGCTGGCCTCGCTGCTGAGCGCCCCCTTCGGTGCCCACACCACGTCCCTTGCCGCCATCACCGCCTCGATCTGCACCGGGCCCGACGCCCATCCCGATCCCGCGAAACGCTGGCTGGGCGGCCTCGTCTATGCCGCCGGTTATCTCGTTCTGGCGGTCGTCGCTGCCTCGGTCGTCGCGCTCTTCGCCGCCTTTCCGCCCGAGCTGATCCTGATTCTCGCCGGCCTCGCCCTGACGGGGCCGTTCATCGGCGCGCTGTCGGCGGCCGTGTCAACGAGCGAGGATGCCTTCGCCGCCGTGGTCACCTTCGTCGTGACGGCATCGGGACTGACGCTTCTCGGCATCGGCGCCCCCTTCTGGGGATTGATGGCGGGACTGGCGCTTGAGGGGGCAAGGCGGGTGAAGAGTGGCAGGCTGTGACGCCTGGCCGTAACCGCAGGCGCGGGGTCAGGCCGGACGCTCGCTACACGGGCAATCGTGCCAAAAGACGCGCATCCGGCCTCAGTCACCAGGACCCGAGGCCGTTGCGGGAGTCGTCACGGCGTCCCCGGTCGCCGATGCCTCGGGCCCGAGATTCCGGTCGCCCGGTTCGCGTGGGTTCCCGGTTCCAAAGTCCCCGCCCCGGCAATTGGCCCCCGGTTCGTGCTCCGATATGCGCCCGGCGCGATCCTTGGCGCCGCTGGAAACGCCGCCGCGCCTTGCCGGCGGGGCCTACTCGTCCCGCAGCCGGACGATCTTGTCCGCCGGCGTCCGGCCTTTGGCTCCGGCATCGCCGGTTTCCGACCCGTCACCGGACGGGCCTTCAGCCTCATCGCCATAGGCGCGGCGGGTGCGCGAGATGAGCCCCGCCTCCTCGGCCGGATCGGCTGTGTCGGTCAGGCCCATGGCTTCCGCCGGGCCGCGCCCTTCCATCGCGCGCTGATAGTTGGCGATGACCGACTTGAGCTGGACGATCTGGTCGTTGGCGGTTTCGACCTCGATCTTGTACCGCTGCAGGCGCTTGTTTTCCTCGGTGAGATCCTCCAGACGCTCGGCGTATCGGGCGTTCTGGTTACGCTCGTGGTTGAGGTCGGTGAGCGCGGCGTTGTAACGCAGATTGAGCTCGCGCAGCTTGCCGTTGGCGGTCACGAGTTCCTCGCGATCCGCGCCCTGCTTCTTATGGGCGCCCTCCAGCATGCGTTCGATTTCCTGCATGCTTTTCATCAGCTCGCGATTGCGCTCCTTGAGCGCGGCGTTGTCCCGCGTCATGTCCTGCAGCGTCTGCGCGCCGATGCGGCGCTGCGACGACAGGTTCTCGATCTCGGCGTTGAGCGTATAGACCTCGTTGTCGTGCTTGCGCTGTTCGTCCTCCAGCCGCGTCTTGGAGTAGGCCAGCTCCTGATTGGCGACGTCGAGATGCGACTTGAGGTCGATGTTTTCGTCGCGCATGTCGGTGATGCGCCGGCGCAGCGATTCCAGCTCGCTCGTCGCCTGGCTGTTCTTCTTCGCCTCCTCCTCCAGCAGCGCGGCGCTTTCCGACAGGTTCTGCTGCAGCTCCTTCTCGCGTTTCGTGACCTCGTCGAGATTGGCCTGCAGTTTGTCGGCGTGCTCTTCCAGCGAGGCGTATTTCGCCTGGAGGTCGTCGCGTTCGCCGGTCAGCTCGGCAACCTGGCCATTCGCCTCGACGAGCTTGGCGCTCTGGAGGCGATAGTCCTCGTTGACCTTCTTGTTGTTGTCGCGAATGGAGATGAGCTCGTTGCGCGCGGTTTCGAGCGCGGTGCGCGTCTCGGTCAGCCGCTTGCGCAGCGAATGCACCTCCGCCTGGGCGTCGCCGAGCTGCGTGGTCAGCGTGCCGACCCGGTGGTTGGCGTCCAGCAGATCGGTGGAGATCTTGGCGTTCTCGGACTTCAGGCGGATCTCGGTTTCCACCTGGGCGCGCGAGGTCTCGATGAACTCCGACAGCAGCTGGATGCTGTTGCGCGATTCCGACGCCATCGCCGTGATCTGCTCGAAGGACTGCGTCAGACCGCCGAGCCGGGACTTCAGCCCGTCGATCTGATGCATCTTCTCCTGCATGCGCAACGCGAAGGGCGACAGCCGCTCGACGTTGGACGGGGTCTCGTCATCCTCCTGCGCGCTCACGCTGGCGCGCGCCTCGCCGGTGGACGGGCGCTGCGCGTCGTCCTCCGTCTCGGACGATCTCGGTGTCTTGGAGAAGATACCCATTGACCACTCCTGTCGACCGCCGAGCGCGCGAAACGTCCGCCGGCACGTTACTGATGATGACGTTAAGGCATTATTAACCTATCCCATGGTCGCCTTTCAACGACCATTGCTCAGCGTAACGTTTCACGACTTGTGAGCGCCGACGAACCTTGCGTCATGGTTAACGCGGACTCTGCGGAAGGTATCTTGTGATCACTTCAGCAGATATTTGACGAGCGCGGCGATCGCCAGAATGGCGAGAACGATCAGCAGCAGGCCCGTCAGGCCCATGCCGCCCATCATCATCCAGCCGCCGCCGTCCATCATGCCGTTGCCATACATGCTTTTTTCTCCCTGGGTTGGGTGTGGTTCGTCCGTCGGTTTCAGGTGGCCTCCGGGGCGCGCGTCACGTCGATTGCCCGCGCATGCGTCTCGTCGAGACACGCCGTTTCGATCTGGAGCGTCGCGAAATAGAAGCCGAAGCGCGTGCGCAGCAGCGCGTGCGCGGCCTTAAGGAGCTCCGCCGGATCCCCGCTCCAGCCGTCGCGCACGCGCAGATGCGCCGTGACCACGTAGCGCCCGCTGGTCAGCGCCCAGCCGTGGACGTGATGCACGTCGGCGACGCCGTCGAGCGCGTCGAGCGCTTCGATCACCTCGCCGAGCTCCACGTCCGCCGGCGTTCCCTCCATCAGGAGATGGGTGGTGTCGCGCAGGATGCCCCAGCTCGCCCACAGCAGAACGAGGCCGAAGGCGATGCCGAGCAGCGGATCGATCAGCAGGAAACCGGTGGTTTCGATCACCACCGCGGTCACGATGATCAGCAGGCTGCCGACGAAGGTCTGCAGGATGTGCCAATAGGCGCCCCTGACGTTGAGGTTGCCGCCCTGATCGCGATACAGCAGCGCGAGCGCGATCACCTCTGTGACGATCCCGCCGAAGGCGGCAAGCAGCATCGGCGTGGTCGGCAGATCGATCGGGGCGCCGAGCCGCATGGCGCCCATCACGATGACGGCGAGCGCCATGATCAGCAGGAAGGCGCCGTTGACGAGCGCGCCGATGAGTTCCGCGCGATACCAGCCGAAGGTCCGGTCGAGATCGGCCGGGCGTTGCGCCAGCCGCGCCGCCACGATGGCCACCAGCACGCCGCCGACGGCGGAAAATGTGTGAAACGCATCGGACATCACGGCGACCGAGCCGGTCCATAATCCGACGCCGAGTTCGACGACGAAATAGACGCCGGTCAGCCAGGCGGAAACGGTCAGGGCCGTCCCGCCAGACGGCAGATGGCCGGCGTGCCCATGCCCGCCGGAATCGTGCCCGCCGGGTGCCTGGCCGCCGGGGTCATGCCCGCCGGAATCATGCGTGCCGGCGGCCGGCTCCGCGGTGGAGGATGTGTGGGACTGGGTCATGGCGACCTCGTTCAGGTGACGGTGAACTGGCCCATCATGCCGCGGTCCTCGTGTTCGAGGATGTGGCAGTGGACCATGAAGGGATGGGTGCGCGACGCCGGCTGATCGAAGCGCACGAAGAGCTCGCTGCGGCCGGTGACCAGCACCGTGTCCTTCCAGCCGAGGCTTTCGGCACGCGGCGCGCTGCCGTCTTCCGACACGACCTGAAACATCGCGCCATGCACATGGATCGGATGGCTCAGCATGGGGCTTTCCACGATCCAGCGCTCGACCGCGCCCCGCTGGACCGTGAAATCGATGCGCTCCATGGCGAAAGGCCGGCCGTTCAGCCCGAACAGCGCATCGCCGCCCGAACTTCCCATCATGCCGCCTCCCATCATGCCGCCGCCCATCATCCCGTTACCCATCATGCCCCCTCCCATGTTCATGGGCATGTCGAGCGAGATGCGCCGCGTGCCGGTCACGGCGGAGGCAAGATCGGGCCGCGTTCCGTCGAGCGCGTCGGGCAGGCGGGTGATCCGGGCGGTTTGCGCCTCGTCGATGGCGAAGGGCAGCACCTCGAAGGACCGGTCCCGCAGGACGTCCAGCACGGCGCGCATGCGGCCCATCATGCGGCCCGGCCCCTGGTTCGGATCGCCCGCGCTCATCAGGACGGGGGGCGATCCTTGCGCGAGGTCCACCAATACCTCGGCGCGTTCGCCCGGCGCGAGCCGCAACCGGTCGAGCGCGCGCGGGGCGTCGAGAAACCCGCCGTCGGTGGCGATCAGGTGCAGCGGCCGGTCGTCGTCGAAGAACAGCGTGTAGATGCGGGCGTTCGAGCCGTTCACGAGGCGCAGCCGGACGATGCCCTTCGGCACCACGGCGACCGGGGCGATCTGGCCGTTGATCAGCAGCGTGTCGCCGGTCATGCCGTGCATCACGTCCATCATCGTGAGGTCGTAGGCCATGCGCCCGCGACCGTCGAACCGTCGGTCCTGCAGCACCAGGGTCAGGTCGTCGACGCCATAGGTCGCGGGCAGCCCCCGGTCGTCGTCGCGTCCGTCGGTGACGTGGACCACCCCGGCAAGGCCCGCATAGACATCCGCCGCCGTCCGGCCGTGCGCATGGGTATGGTAGAAGGCGGTGGCCGGCGGCTGGTCGATCTCCATGTCGGGCGTCCAGTCCGCGCCCGGGGCGATCTGCGAATGCGGACCGCCGTCGTGTTCGCCCGGCACCATCAGGCCGTGCCAATGGGTGGTGACCGGGACGCCGCGTCGGTTGCGTATGGCGACGTCGAGCGGGCCTCTCGCCATGCGGATCACCGGACCGAGAAAGTCCTGATCGAAGCCGGCGGTCGGCGACGGGACGCCGTCGCGAAAGGCGACCGTTCCGTCTTGCGCGGCGAGCGCGAGCCGGCCGCTCTCGCGCGTGTCGACGAGCCTCGGCATGGCAAGGCGCGGCCGGCCGGCGAGGTCGGCGCGGCGCGGTGACAAGGCCCCGGCCAGGCCGGCGGCGCCGACCCCGGCGAGCGCGAGCGCGCTGCCGCCGAGCAGAAGCGTGCGGCGGTTCATGAGCGTGTGTCCTTTTCCGATTGGGCGGTGAGCCGGTCGTGGCCGGCGCGGATGTCGTCGGGCCAGGTGCTCTTGATGAAGCTGAGCACGGCGACGATCTCCGCGTCGCTCAACTGACCTTCATAGGCGGGCATGGCCGAGGCGTAGCCGGTCAGGCCCGCCGCGCGCGCGACGCCGTATTTGGTGAGGTCGAACAACACCCGGTCCGGGTGGTGCCAGGTGTGCCCGCTCGCGTCGTGCGGCGGGGCGGGCAGCAGCCCGTCCCGTCGGCGGGTCCGCCAATCGGCCTCGCCTTCCAGATTGGCGCCGTGGCAGACGGCGCAGGTCTCGGCATAGATCGCCCGCCCCTGCGCGACGACGGCCGCGTCGCCCGGCGTCAGCCGCCAGGGCGGCGGGTCTGCGTTCGGTCGCGCGGCGAACAGGGCGGCGGAGGTGCCGCCGACGACGACAAGTGCCGCGGCGGCGGCGAGAACAGGGATGCGCCGGCCGGACCGCGCTCCGGTGGCGGGGGCGGGCCTGCGCCCGGATTTGGACATGAGAGGATCCTCGTCTGACGAACGGTAACGGCCCCCAACGGGGGCGGGGACGTCAGACGGGAATCGGGGGGCGGAACTGGAAGCGGGCGTCGTGGGCGGCGATCCGTGTCGGACCGTCGGCGAAGACGGAGGCGCGCGCCGCGTCGGGCACGTGCGGTGCCTCGAGGATCGCGGGATGGCAGTCGAAGGCACAGCCTGACCCGTGCGCGCCCGATCGGGCGCGCAACAGGCAGCAGGGCGGCATCTCGGAGGCGGGAGGCGGCAGCGCGCTCAGGCTCGCGGCGGTCGGCGAGCCTGCGTCCCGCGCGGTCTCGACCCTGTGCGACGCTCCGGCATGGACCGGGGCCTGAAAGGACGCCGCCCGGTCCGCGCCGTCATGCGCCATGGCGATCCCGCTCCCCGGTCCGGGGGCGAGGCTTGCGGCCAGCAGGACGACCGCCAGAATGAGCCGAAGCGCGCGTATCATGCCTTTCTTCTAGCGCGCCGAGCGTGGCGATCCCAAGGCAGGGAGATCACGTCCCCGTGAATGCGGGCAAGGCGGCACGAGGTCTCACGGGGCGATCTCGATGGTGCCGAGCACCTCGAAGCCGTTGCCGCCCATCCGCCCGACGATCACCTCGCCGGAGGCGGGAAAGACCCCGGTCAGCGCGGTGATATTGACCTGATGGGTGACCAGCATCAGCCGGGCCGTGCCGGCGGTGTCGCGCAGGAAGGCGCGCGTGGCCCGCGTCTGCTCCGGGCCGGCCGCGCGGTTGCCAAAGAAGGAATTGAGCGCTGGCAGATCCTCGACCGGTCCGAGATCGAGCAGTTCGGCCGTCTCGCGGCAGCGGCACCATTGCGAGGTGAGCACTCGGTCGACCGCGATCCCGCGCGCGCGAAACGCCGCGCCGATGGCGCGGGCCTGGTCGCGGCCGCGCTCGTCGAGATTGCGCTGGGTGGTGCAGTCGTCCAGCGCGAAATCGGCCGGATCGCCGGTGCCCGGCGCCAGCGCATGGCGCATGATCGCGACCGTGCCGGGCTCGTCCAGCGCCGCCCATGCGGCTTCGGAAGCCTGCGCCGCCGATCCCGGCATCAGCGTCACGAGCGCAAGGATCCAGAGCGCGCCAAGGCGCGCCCCGAAGCGCCGGGGGCGTGTCTTGGCAAGGCGCAAGCGCTTGACCATGTCGCATGTCCTTTCGTGTGTCGTGCGGGCGTGTGTTCGAGGAGAGGTACGCCAGCGTGCCGCGATTGGACGCCTTCTGCGCTTCCAGCGTCTTGAGACGAGGCGGACGGAGGGTCACACTCGGATGCGGCGAGGCTGTCGGATGAAAGGAGAGCACACGCGTGAGAACCTGGAACGAACCGCCGCCTCTGGCGCCCGGCGCGGTGCATCTCTGGCTCGCGCGCGATGGCGAGATCCGGGACGCGGCGGAGGTTCAGGCCGGCACGCAGGTGCTGTCGGAGGCGGAACGCGCCCGTGCGGCCCGCTACCGGTGCCCGGATCAGGCGCATCAGTCGCGACTGGCGCATGGGCTCAAGCGCCATGTGCTCTCGCTCTACCGGCCGGAGGTGGCGCCGGACCGCTGGCGCTTCGACGCCGGATCGCACGGCAAGCCCCGCCTTGCCGGGTCGGGTGTGCCGCTCGCCTTCAACCTGTCGCATGCCAGGGGCCTGATCGCGCTGGCGGTCGCGCGCAGCGAGACGCTCGCGGCACCCGACCTGCTCGGCGTCGACGTGGAGGCGACCGGACGGCGGACCAGCCTCGACATCGCGAAACGCTTCTTCGCGCCCGGCGAGGTGCGGGATCTGGCGGCCCTGCCGGTCGGCCTTCACCGCGCCCGCTTTTTCGCGCTGTGGACGCTGAAGGAAAGCTACATCAAGGCGCGCGGTCTGGGTCTGGCGATCCCGCTGGACGGTTTCGCCTTTTCCTTCCCCGGCACGGATGGCATCGGGTTCCGGCCCGATGCGGACGCGGCCGTGCCGGCCGGGAGTTGGCGCTTCGCGCAAGCAACGGTGGGGAGCGGCCATGCGCTGGCGGTGGGCTGCGCCGCGCCGGTGCCCCCGCGCCTTGCCGTTTTCGAGGCGGTGCCCGGGGTGCGCTTTCGCCCGCTGGACCTCGCCTGGTCGCGGCGCTCGCACGGTGCATGACGACCGACGGCCGCCGAAGGTCCGGCGGCCGTCGTCAACCAGGTCGGCTTGAGGCGCGGGCCGTCTCAGGCCGCGCCGTCGTCCTTGGACAGTTCCTTGGCGTGCAGCCAGGCGGCGTGCTGGGGCGCGCGCTTGGTCTTCGACCATTCCTCCAGCATGTCCCACTTCACGGCGTCGAGCTTCTTCAGCATCTCCTCTTCCGCCGGATCCGGGCAGGCGAGTTCGATGCGGTGGCCGTTGGGGTCGAAGAAGTAGATGGAATGGAAGATCGAGTGGTCGGTGACGCCGAGCACCTCGATGCCGTTCTTCTCCAGCTTCTCCTTGTAGGCCAGCAGCGTGTCGCGGTCCTTCACCTTGAAGGCGATGTGCTGCACCCATTCCGGGGTGTTGGGGTCCTTGCCCATCTCCGGCTTGGTCGGCAGCTCGAAGAAGGCGAGCACATTGTCGTTCCCGGCGTCGAGGAAGACATGCATGTAGGGGTCCGGCTCATGGGTGGAGGGCACCTTGTCCTCGGCGATGGCCAGCACGAAGTCCATGTTCAGGTTGTCGACATACCAGTTGACGGTTTCCTTGGCGTCCTTGCACCGGTAGGCGACGTGGTGGATCTGCTCGATTTTCATGGGGTTCGGTCCTTCCGTCATTGTCGGAACGCCCCGTCCGCGTTCGCGCGTTTCGGCCATGTGAACACGGTCGGCCCCTCCCCGGCCGGCCGTCTCCGTTTCCTCAGGGACGTTTCGCCGCGGCGAAGGCCGCCGCGAGCACGTCGCGATCGCCGATATGGTTGGCGAGCACCAGCACGAGGCGGGCGTTGAGCGCCTCGCTGTCCTCCCGGCTCAGGCCCTCGTGCGCGGCCAGCAATTCGGCGTAGAAGCCGTCCGGGTCGGGGATGTTGGGCTCGAGCGTGAGCGTGGTTTTCTCGGTGGTCGTCATGGCTGTCCTCCTCAGGCCCGGCCGGTGGCGGTCTTCACGGCCGCCGCGACCGCGTCGCCGTCATAGGCGGTCCAGCGCGCGGCGACATGCTGGTCGGGCCGCATCAGATAAACGGCGCTCGCCGCATTGCCGAGGTAGCGCGCGGCCAGCGCGCCGGTCGGATCGTCTTTGGCCGAGACCGCAAGGCGGGTGACCGCGATACCGTCGACGTCGAGCGTGTCGGGCGCCTCCGCGTCGATGGTGAGCAGCTGGAAGCCGCCGCCGAGGCGATCGATCAGCCAGCCGTCGGCAAGTGGGGCGTCGCTGGCCGGGGCGCCGGGGCGCGCGCGGGCCGGCAGACCCGGCGCATCGGGGCCATTGAGCGGCGATCCGTCGTAGATCGAGGGCAGCGACAGGCGGCCCGAATTGACCAGCGGCCGGGCGAAGGCGTGATGCTCGGCCAGATCCAGCACCGCGTCGCGGAACACCCGGCTTGCGTGGCTCTTCGGCGTGATGAAGTCGGTCGAGCGCGACGAGTTGAGGATGTTCTCGTCCGCCGCATAGACGCGTTCGGCGTCGTAGCTGTCGAGCAGGGCTTCCGGCGCCGTGCCGTCGATCACCAGTTTCAGCTTCCAGATCAGATTGTCCGTGTCCTGGAAGCCGGAGTTGGCGCCGCGCGCGCCGAAGGGCGAGACCTGATGCGCGGCGTCGCCGGCGAAGATCACCCGGCCGTGGCGGAACCGCTCCATGCGCCGGCACTGGAAGGTGTAGATCGACACCCATTCCAGATCGTAGTCGGTGTCCTCGCCGAGCATGGCCTTGAGCTTCGGCGCGATTCTTTCCGGGTCCTTCTCGGCCTCGCGGTCGATGTCCCAGCCGAGCTGCAGGTCGATGCGCCAGACGTCGTCCGGCTGCTTGTGCAGCAGCGCCGACTGACCCTTGTTGAAGGGCGGGTCGAACCAGAACCAGCGTTCGGTCGGAAAATCGGCCTTCATCACCACGTCGGCGATGAGGAAATTGTCCTCGAAGACCCGGCCGACGAAGTCGAGCCCGAGCATCGCGCGGGTCGGCGAGGCCGCACCGTCGCAGGCGATCAGCCAGTCGGCGTCCATCTGGTACGGCCCGTCCGGCGTTTCCACGGTCAGGCGGGCGCCCGTGTCGTCCGGCTTGACGGCGGTGACCTTGTTGCCGCCGCGCAGCTCGATGCGCTTGCCCTCGGACTTGAGGGCGCGCACCCGGTCGACCAGATACTGCTCGAGGTAATACTGCTGCAGGTTGATGAAGGCCGGCCGCTTGTGGCCGTCCTCCGGCAACAGGTTGAAATCATAGACCTTGCGCTCGTCGAAGAAGACCTTGCCGAGGTTCCACACCACGCCCTTGTCGACCATCGCGTCGCCGCAGCCGAGCCGGTCGAGGATTTCCAGCGGGCGCTTGGCGAAGCAGATGGCGCGCGAGCCCCAGCTCACCTTGTCGTTTTCATCGAGGACGACGACGGGCACATCCGCTTGCGCCAGATCGATGGCCGCGGCAAGTCCCACCGGGCCCGCGCCCAGCACCACGACCGGGTGGCGCACCGGCGTCGCCGCGTCCTGATCGGGCGAGCGCGCATAGGGGTAAAGCGGCGTTTCGAAAATCTTGGTCATGTCTCCTCCCACAGAGCCGAAAACCGAAAGCGGGAGAGGCCTCCCGGCGCGTCAGGGCGCCGCGAGGCCTCGGGTCGTCAGCCCTGCAGGGCCTCCCACATCTCCTTGTCGCGCTGGGCGGTCCAGATGCGCGGCGTGTCGATGTCGCGGGCCTCGTCATAGGCGCGCGCCACGTTGAACGGCAGGCAGTGCTCGTAGATCGCGTAATCGGAGAACTTCGGATCGCATTCGGCGCGACAGGCGTCGAAGGCCTCCTTCAGCGAGCCGCCCCGAAGCGCGACCTGCGCCACCGGGCGATAGGTCGAGGTGACGAAATCCGCGGTTGCGTCGAGCGCGGCATGGACCATCTCCTTGCCGACGAGCGCATCGCCCCGGCCCGGCGCGATGGCATCGACGTCGAAGGCCCGGATTTCCTCGAGCGTACCCGGCCAGTCGTGGAAATGCCCGTCGCCGCAATAGCAGGCCGAGTGGTATTCCACGATGTCGCCGGTGAACATGACGTTCTCGTCCGGCACATGGATGACGATGTCGCCGGCGGTATGTGCACGGCCGAGGAACATCAGATCCACGCGGCGGTTGCCGAGATAGACGCTCATGCGGTCGTTGAAGGTGGTGGTCGGCCAGGTGAGCGGCGGAATGTCCTCGACCCTGTCATAGCCCTGGAACAGGCGCGGGAAGCGCATGAACTCGGACTCGCGGTCCTCCATGCCGCGTTCCACCACCATGGCGCGCGCCTTTTCGCTCATCACGATGTTGGGCGCGTTGTAGGCGGCGGCGCCCAGCACGCGCACGGCGTGATAATGGGTGAGCGTCAGATGGGTGATCGGCTTGTCGGTGACCTCGCGCACCTTCTCGATCACCTTGTTGGCGAGACGTGGCGTGGCCTGCGCCTCGACGATCATCACGCTGTCGTCGCCGATGATGACGCCGGTGTTGGGGTCGCCTTCGGCGGTGAAGGCCCAAAGGTCGCGGCCGATCTCGGTGAAGGAGATTGTCTTCTCGGTCATGTCGCCCTGGGAGGCGAAGGTCTTGGCCATGGGTCGGCTCCGGAAATGCGAAGGGAAAGGGAAGCGGCGCGGGCGGTCCGCGCCGGATGCGCCGGAGGCGTCAGGCGCGCTCGTATTTCTCGACCGTCTGCTCGATGGCACCGAAGATCGAATGACCGTCCTTGTCCTTCATCTCGATGCGCACGGTGTCGCCGAAGCGCATGAAGGGCGTCTTCGGTTCGCCGGTCTCGATGGTCTCGATCATCCGGATCTCGGCGATGCAGGAATAGCCGACGCCGCCGGCGGAGACCGGCTTGCCCGGCCCGCCGTCGAGCTTGTTGGAGACGGTGCCCGAGCCGATGATCGCACCGGCGCCGAGCGGGCGCGTCTTCGCCGCATGGGCGATCAGGGTCGGGAAATCGAAGGTCATGTCGATCCCTGCGTCGGCGCAGCCGAAGCGCTCGCCGTTGTAGTCGACGAGGAGCGGCAGCTTGAGCTTGCCGCCGTCCCAGGCGTCGCCAAGCGCGTCCGGTGTCACCGCGACCGGCGAGAAGGCCGAGGATGGCTTGGACTGGAAGAAGCCGAAGCCCTTGCCGAGTTCCGCCGGGATCAGCCCGCGCAAGCTCACGTCATTGACCAGCATGACCAGGCGGATCGCGGCGCGGGCTTCCTCCACGCTCGCGCCCATCGGCACGTCGTCGACGATGACGGCGACCTCGCCCTCCATGTCGATGCCCCAGGCCTCGTCGCCCATGCGGATCGGGTCGCGGGGCGCGAGGAAGGTGTCGGAGCCGCCCTGATACATCAGCGGATCGGTCCAGAAGGAGGGCGGCATCTCCGCGCCGCGCGCCTTGCGCACCAGTTCCACGTGGTTGACGTAGGCCGAGCCGTCCGCCCACTGATAGGCGCGCGGCAGCGGCGACAGGGCGTCGTGCTCGTGAAAGCGCAGGGACGGCACCGCGTCGTGCTCCAGGCTTTCGGCCAGCGTTTCGAGCTTCGGCGCGACGCGCGCCCAGTCGTCGAGCGCGGCCTGCAGCGTCGGCGCGATGTGGGTGGCTTCCGTGCAGCGGGTGAGCGCGGCGTTGACGACCACGAGCTTGCCGTCGCGGGTGCCGTCCTTGAGGGTAGCGAGTTTCATGGCGTGATCAGTCCCAGTTGCCTTCGGGGGTGCCGTCGAAGCGTTTCTTCAGATCGGCCCAGCAGTCGATGTAGGTGTCCTGCAGCGTGTCAAGCTCCGCCGCGAAGCGGGTGAGATGCTGCGGGAAGCGGGTTTCGAACATGAAGGCCATCGTGCCGGAAAGCTTTTCCGGCTTGAGATCGGCGCGGCTCGCCTTCTCGAAGCCGGCGGCATCCGGTCCGTGCGGCAGCATCATGTTGTGCAGGCTCATGCCGCCCGGCACGAAGCCCTCTTCCTTGGCGTCGTAGCGCCCGTAGATCAGCCCCATGAACTCCGACATGATGTTGCGGTGGTACCAGGGCGGGCGGAACGAATGCTCGGCCACCATCCAGCGCTCGGGGAAGATCACGAAGTCGATGTTCGCGGTTCCCTCCTCGCCCGAGGGCGCGGTCAGCACCGTGAAGATCGACGGGTCGGGGTGATCGAAGAGGATCGCGCCGACCGGCGAATAGGTGGTGAGATCGTATTTGTAGGGCGCGTAATTGCCGTGCCAGGCGACCACGTCGAGCGGCGAGGCGCCAAGCTCGGTCGCGTGGAAGGTGCCGCACCACTTGACGATCAGCCGGCAGGGCTTTTCCGCGTCCTCGTACCAGGCCACCGGCGTCTTGAAGTCGCGCGGATTGGCGAGGCAGTTGGCGCCGATCGGCCCGCGATCCGGCAGGGTGAACTTCGCGCCGTAGTTCTCGCAGACATAGCCGCGTGCCGTCCCGTCCATCAGTTCGACGCGGAAGATCATGCCGCGCGGGATGACGCAGATCTCCTTGGGCACGACCTCCATCGCGCCGAGCTCGGTGAAGACGCGCAAGCCCCCCACCTGCGGCACGATCAGAAGCTCGGCGTCGGCGTTGAAGAAGAAGTCGTCGCCCATGTCCGCGTTGGCGACATAGACATGGGTGGCCATGCCGACCTGCGTGTGCACGTCGCCCGCCGTGGTCACGGTGCGCATCCCGGCCAGGAAGTCGGTCGGCGCGTCGGGCATGGGCACCGGGTCCCAGCGCAATTGCCCGAGCGCCAGCGAATGGTCGCCGACATTGGGCGCGCTCTTCCAGTGCGGCAGGTCGAGCGCCGAGAAGCGGCCCGAATGCTTCACCGACGGGCGGATGCGGTAGAGCCACGAACGCTCGTTGGTGCCGCGCGGCGCGGTGAAGGGCGAGCCCGAAAGCTGCTCGGCATAGAGCCCGTAGGGCGCGCGCTGCGGGGAATTCTGTCCCTGCGGCAGGGCGCCGGGCAACGCTTCCGTCTCGAAGTCGTTGCCGAAGCCCGGCATGTAGCTGAATGGCGATGTGCCTGTCACGTCTGATCCCTCCTGAACTCAGCCGTTGATAGTTGCGCTTGTAACTGTTTAGTTTGTAACTATCAATGGTGCCGCATCGGAAATTCGAACCGGCACTCTCGCGACGCAGGGTCGCGGATCCGGGGTGCGCCGGGCGCATCGTGCCGGCTTGTCCGGGCGAGTAATTGGGGGGCTTGAGACCATGACCGACCGTCTGACGCTGGACCGCTTTCTGCCCTATCGGCTGGTGCGCGCGTCCGATCTCGTGAGCCAGCGCTTCGCCGCGCTCTACAAGGCCCGCTACGGGATTTCGCGGCCCGAATGGCGCACCTTCGCGATTCTGGGGGAGGTGGACGGCGTCACCGCGACGGAGATCGGCCGGCGCTCGACCATGCACAAGACCAAGGTGAGCCGCGCGGTCGCCGCGCTGGAGGCGCGCGGCTGGCTGATCCGCCAGATCGACGAGGCGGACCGGCGCGTCGAGCATTTGCGCCTCACCCCGTCGGGGCGCAAGGTCTACGGCGAACTGGCAACGCTGGCGCACGCGTTCCAGGCGGAGCTTGCCGAGGACCTCGGGCCCGCGGCGGAGGGCCTCGAAGCCGGCCTCGATGCGGTCGAGGCGCGGCTGATGTCCGGCGACGGGGCGGCGCAGGGCGACCGCTGACAAAGGCCGCCAGGTCTCCCACGCATGCCGTCTTCCTCTGCGTCATCCCGGCTGCAGCGCAGCGGAAAGCCGGGATCGGGGAGCCGCAAGAGGTGCGGTCCGGCATTCGGATCCCCGAAGCTCCGTGCCTCTCCGGTCCCGGATCGTCGCTGCCGCGCCGTCCGGGAGGACGCCGGTGGCTGTGGCTTTCGCGATCTTGAACCGTGCGGGACTGCCGCGCACGCACCGTGGTCATCCGAAGGCCGGTCGCCGGGTCCTATCGGCTACGCCTGCTTTCTTCTTCTGCGTCATCCCGGCTGCAGCGTAGCGGAAAGCCGGGATCGGGGAGCCGCAAGAGGTGCGGTCCGGCATTCGGATCCCCGAAGCTCCGTGCCTCTCCGGTCCCGGATCGTCGCTGCCGCGCCGTCCGGGAGGACGCCAGCCGTGGGCGGGGCCGCCCAGGCAGCCCGCCTTCGTGGAGTCAGTGCGCCTCGTCCCAGTTGTCGGCGGCGCGGGCGTCGACCTGCAGCGGCACCTTGAGGGTGACCGCCGGTTCGGCGGCCGTCGACATGACTTCCTTCACCAGCTCCGTCGTGGCGTACACCTGGTCGTCCGGCACCTCGAAGATCAGCTCGTCGTGCACCTGCAACAGCATCCGCGCGTCGAGCCTGGAGGCCGACAACCGGTCCTCCATGCGGATCATGGCCCGGCGCAGGATGTCGGCGGCCGAGCCCTGGATCGGCGCGTTGATCGCCGCGCGCTCGTAGAAGGCGCGCATGTTCGGGTTCTTGGTGTTGACCTCCGGATAATGCGCGCGCCGGCCGAAGATGGTCTCCACGTAGCCGTTGGCATGCACGAATTTCTTCGTGTCCTCCATGTAGTCGCGAATGCCGGGAAAGCGCTCGAAATAGGTCTTGATGTAGTCCGACGCCTCGCCGCGCGAGATGCCGAGCTGGGCCGCGAGCCCGAAGGCGGAAATCCCGTAGATGATGCCGAAGTTGATCGCCTTGGCCTGACGGCGCACGCTCGGCTCCATGCCCTCGATGGGCACGCCGAACATCTCCGAGGCGGTCATCGCGTGAATGTCGAGCCCGTCGGCGAAGGCCTGCCTGAGCTGGTCGATGTCGGCCATGTGGGCGAGCACGCGCAGCTCGATCTGGCTGTAGTCGGCCGACAGCAGCTTGTGGCCCTTTTCCGCCACGAAGGCCTTGCGGATCTTGCGCCCGGCTTCCGTGCGCACCGGAATGTTCTGCAGGTTCGGCTCCGACGACGACAGCCGGCCCGTGGTGGTCGCGGCGAGCGAATAGGAGGTGTGCACCCGCTTCGTCGTCGGGTGGATATACTCCGGCAACGCATCCGAATAGGTCGACTTGAGCTTCGACAGCTGTCGCCAGTCGACGATCTTCGCCGGCAGCTCGTGGCCCTCGGCGGCGAGATCCTCCAGCACCGAGGCCGAGGTCGACCAGGCGCCGGTCTTGGTCTTCTTGCCGCCGGGCAGGCCCATCTTGCCGAAGAGGATGTCGCCGAGCTGCTTCGGGCTGCCGATGTTGAAGCTCTCGCCGGCGAGCGCGTGGATCTCGTCTTCCAGCGCCGCCATGCCTTGCGCGAAATCGCCCGACAGCCGGGACAGCATCTGCCGGTCGATGGAGATGCCCCGCTCCTCCATGCGCGCGAGCACCGGCACCATCGGCCGTTCCAGCCGCTCGTAGACGGTGGTCATGCGCTCCGCCGCCAGCCGGGGCTTGAGGACCTGCCACAGCCGCAGGGTGACGTCGGCGTCCTCGGCCGCATAGGCCGTCGCCTTGTCGATCGCCACCTTGTCGAAGGTGATCATCGACTTGCCCGAGCCCGCCACCTCCTTGAAGGGGATCGGCGTGTGGCCGAGCCAGCGTTCGGCGAGCGCGTCCATGCCGTTGCCGCCCTTGCCCGCGTCGAGCGCATAGGAGAGCAGCATCGTGTCGTCATAGGGCGCGACGGCGATGCCGTGGCGCTTCAGCACCAGCCAGTCGTATTTCAGGTTCTGCGCGATCTTGAGAACGCCGGGGTCCTCCAGCAGCGGCTTCAGCGCGTCGAGCGCGGTGTCGCGCGGGATCTGCCCCTCGACCAGCGCCCCGCCGCCCAGGAGATCGCCCTCGCCCTCCACATGGGCGAGCGGAATGTAACAGGCCTTGCCCGGCGCGGTTGCCAGCGACACGCCGACGAGTTCCGCCTGCATGGCGTTGAGCGAGGTGGTTTCGGTGTCGACGGCCACATGGCCGATCTCGCGCGCCTCCGCGATCCAGGCTTCCAGACGCTCCAGATCGCGCACGGTTTCATAGGCGCCGGTGTCGATCGTGACGTCCTTGGCGGCCTCGACCGCCGCCTCGGCCACCGTTTGCGGGCGCCAGCCGCCTGTTTCTGCGCCCGCCGCGTCGCCCGTCCCGGCGGTGTCGGCGGACTTGACGTCGGCCGATTGCGGATCGGGCAGGTCGCGCACCATGCGGCCCTTGGCGTCGGGCGCATCCCAGCCCGGGATTTTGAGTGCCGCCGGCTCCACGTCGGCGGCCTCCAGGCCGCAGGTCTCCGCCACCCGCCGCGTCAGCGTGGAGAATTCCATCGCCTTGAGGAAGGCGAGCGTGCGCGTTCCGTCCAGCTCCGCGACGGCGAGCGCCTCGGGCGGCAGCTCCACCGGCACGTCGTCCTTGAGCGTGACGAGCTCCTTCGAGATGCGCGCCTGCTCGGCGAACTCGATCAGGTTTTCCCGCCGCTTCTTCTGCTTGATGGTGTCGGCCTGGGCGAGCAGCGTGTCCAGATCGCCGAACTCGTTGACCAGCAGTGCGGCGGTCTTCAGCCCGATGCCGGGCACCCCCGGCACGTTGTCGACGCTGTCGCCGGCGAGCGCCTGCACCTCGATCACCTTGTCCGGGCCGACGCCGAACTTCTCGAAGACCTCCGCCTCGCCGAAGACCTTGTTCTTCATCGTGTCGATCATGCCGACATTCGGCCCGATCAGCTGCATCAGGTCCTTGTCGCCCGACGCGATGGTGACCCGCGCGCCGGCGGCTGCCGCCTTGCGCGCGTAGGTGGCGATCAGATCGTCGGCCTCGAAGCCTTCCTGTTCGATGCAATGCACGCAAAAGGCCCGGGTCGCCTCGCGGATGAGACCGAACTGCGGCACCAGATCCTCCGGCGGCTCCGGGCGCTGGGCCTTGTACTCGGGATAGATGTCGTTGCGGAAGGTCTTGGCCGAATAATCGAAGATCACCGCCATATGGGTGGGCTCGTCGCCCTCCTCCGGCGTGAGGCCCTCCTGCAACAGCCTCCACAGCATGTTGCAGAAGCCCGCGACCGCGCCGACCGGCAGCCCGTCGGACTTGCGCGTCAGCGGCGGCAGCGCGTGATAGGCGCGGAAGATGAAGGTGGAGCCGTCGACCAGGATGAGGTGGTCGCCGGAGCTGAGGGGGGCGGAAGAGGGCTTGTTCGACATGGCGCGGATCATGCCCGCCCCGCGATGCGGTGAAAAGCCCGTTTCGCGCCTTTTGCCCCCTCGAGTGCTGCGCTACTCGGCCGCCTGCGGCCGCGCCTGCCTGTCGGGCGCGGGCTCCAGCCGGGCCCAGGCCGGGCGGCGGAACAGGAAATGGCCGATGTCGAAGCGATTGATCATCCACAGCAGCACCAGCGGCGCGATGACGCCGGCGGCCGTCACGATGGCCGACAGCGTGCCGACGTCCGGCACGAGGCCGAGCTTGATCAGCACGATGCGCGAGGCCGCCATGGGAAAGAAGAAGGCGAGATAGATCGCGATGGAATTGACGCCGCAATACTCCAGCGGCTTCGACAGCTTCAGCTGGGTCAGGAGCGCCGACAGCACGATGACCGCCAGACCGCCGGCGGCCCCGAGCGCCAGCGCGATGCCGGGCAGCTCGGAATAGCCGTTGAACACGAGCAGGCCGTTCGCCATGCCCCAGGCGAGCAGCCCGGCGATGCCGAAGGGCAGGTTGGCGCGCGCCCAGGCGGCCAGCGCGAAGGCGCGCTCGGCGAAGATATAGCCGGCGAAGAAGAAGACGTAGCGCGAGGCGAATTCGTCGATCAGAACCGAGCCGGTGTGGATCGGGGCGACCTGCAGCAGGATCGCGCCGGCGAGAACCGCCTGCCAGGGCACGCCGGCATGGCGCAGCGCCTTGGTGATCACGAACATGATCGGCAGCATGTAGATGAACCACAGCGTGCCGAAGGGCTGGACGTAGGCAAAGAGATACTCCCGCAGCACGCCGGCATAGCCGATCTCGGCGGCCATGGAGGGCGCCTTGACCGCGAACTGGATCGTCAGCCACAGCACATAGAAATAGAAGAAGTGGACGAGCTTGCGGTCGAGATAGCCGCGCCACGGCCGGTCGATGACGCGGGCCAGGAAGAGACCCGAGATCATGAAGAAGTCCGGCATGCGAAACGGCGCGGCGAAGGCAACCACCGTGCCGAGCCACCCCTCGGCGCCGACGGCATTTTGAACCCCCAGGGTGGAATGCATCATCACCACGAAGACGATGCAGAAGCCCTTGGCGGTATCCACCCAGTCCACGCGTGCCCCGGCCTGCCCGGTCATCTCGGTCTCCACTTCCAAGCGATTGATTGCACGCCACACTTGCAGGCCGGGGTGTACGGGCCGTTAATTGCAGGCCCGTCGCGCTTCAATCACGAGGTTGTGACCGGGGGCCGGAGGGGTCGTCCGTGTCCGGCCGGTCGTCGGTGATCCAGGGTGAGCCATCGTCGCGCGGACGCCGGTTGCGGTCGACGTCGGCCCATTCGTCGGCGTCGAGATCGACGACGGGCTCGCCCGCGCGGCCGCGGCGCTCCGCCTGGACGACCGTGACACGGGCGTTGCGGATGGCGACGCGCGCGATCGCCGCGCGCAGCGGCGGCACGAACAGGAGCAGGCCGACGGCATCGGTGACGAAGCCGGGAATGAGCAGCAGCAGGCTGGCCACCACCATCAGCGCGCCCTGCATCATGTCCTCGCCCGGCACCCGGCCCGCGTCCATCTCGCCGCGCATGCGCATCAGCAGGGAAAGGCCCTGCAGCCGCAGCATGATCGTGCCGGCGAGCGCGGTGGCGACGGTGAGCAGGATGGTGGCGAGCGCGCCGATCTCGCCGCCGACCTGAACGAAGACGGCGATCTCCAGCAGCGGCAGGCCGATGAGAAGAAGCAGGATGACAAGTCCGACGGGCATGGGCGACACTCGTCCGCGTTGCAAGGGTGTAGGATCGACGGGCGTGCATCGCTGCCCGCCGCCGGCTGGCGCGACGCCGGCACTGTGACGGGAGCGCCGAAACGAGAGCGCCCGCCGGGCGGCGACCCGAAGGGAGCACTCCGTGACACGGCGGTCCCGCGACGAAACCATGGCCCGCCGGACGGCGGTCCGGTAGGGTGTTTCGGCGCGCTCGCGCCTCCGACAGGTAGGAAACTTGCGCGCGGAATGCGAGCGTTTCATGCAGGGCACGCATGAAAACCGCATCCGCGCCCTTGTGCTGAAGACTGGATGTTGGTTCAAGGGTGCATACATATCCCCTGTCCGGGGTGCCGGCGGTGTCCATCCGGCCAGTCGCGCCGCCGAACGGGTAATCTTCTTGAGCATCATCGGCCGAACGCGAAATGGGTCACATGTTCGACGTCACCACTCTCATCTTTCTTGTTCTGGCGGTCGTGATCTTTTTGAGGTTGCGCAGCGTGCTCGGCAAGCGGACCGGCCACGAACGGCCGCCCTTCGATCCGTATTCGGCGCGCGACCGCGAGGCGGACCGGGAGCGTCCGTCGGGGGCGTCGGACGACAATGTGGTGTCCCTGCCCGGCCAGGGCCGCCCGACCGGCCAGGAGCAGCCGGCCGCCGGCACGGCGACCATCGAGACGGTCGCGCCGGAAGGCTCCGCCCTCAACGACGCGCTGCGCCAGATTCTGTCCGCCGACCGCTCCTTCGATCCGCAGTCGTTCCTGCAGGGCGCGCGCGGCGCTTATGAGATGATCGTCACCGCCTTCGCCGCCGGCGACCGCAAGACGCTCAAGAACCTCCTGTCGAAGGATGTCTACGAGGGCTTCGTCGCGGCGATCTCCGACCGCGAATCGCGCGGCGAGACCATCGAGTCCACCTTCGTCGGCATCGAGAAGGCGGATCTCGTGGAGGCCGCGCTGAAGGGCACCACGGCGCAGGTCACGGTGAAGTTCCGCAGCGAGCTGATTTCCGCCACCCGCGACAGCGACGGGCGCATCATCGACGGCGACCCCAATGCCGTCAGCGATGTCACCGACATCTGGACCTTTGCCCGCGACACGACCTCGCGCGATCCCAACTGGCGGCTGGTGGCGACCGAATCCGTCGAGTGACCGTCGTGGCGCGGAGCGCGCCCGAGGCGTCGCGCCGGGCCGCGCGGATATGCGCGCCCCGGATTCCGTTTCGGATTTCGATCCGGGTCGCAGGGCCGGCCTGTCGGCCGGTGCGGGCGGCGGGCCGCTGCCTTTGTCTGGCGCTTGCCCTCTGGTCCCTGTCGGGCACGCATGCGCCGGCGTCCACGAAGCGGGTCCCCGTCATGACATCCGCCCCAACAACCGCCCCGACCACCGCCGTCGCCTTCTCCGATCTGTCCGGCTGGACCGCCGACGATCATCGCGCGGCGCTCTCGGCCCTGCTGCGCCATTGCACGGCGGAGCGCGAGGTCTTCGCGCCCGCGCTGTGCGAGGCCGGCCACGCCGCCTCGAGCGCCGGCACGCCCGATGCCGCCCGGAGGTTCTTCGAGGACTGGTTCGCGCCGCACCGGGTCGCGGCGGACGGGTTTCTCACCGGCTACTTCGAGCCGGAGTTTCGCGGATCGCGCACGCGCGATGCCACCCATCGCACGCCGCTGCTCATGCGTCCGGACGCGCTGGTCGCCGTCACCGACGCCAACCGGCCGGCCGGCTTTCCGAAGGATCACGCCTTCGCCCTGAGGACGTCCGACGGAGGCCTCGAGATGCCGCCGGATCGCGGGGCCATCATGGACGGGGCGCTCGACGGGCAGGGCCTCGAACTGGTCTGGCTCGCCGATCCGGTCGACGCCTTCTACATCCATGTCCAGGGTTCGGCCCGCATCCGGCTGGCGGACGGCGGTTCGATGCGCGTCGGCTACGCCGGCAAGACCGGCCATCCCTATACCGCCATCGGCCGGGTGATGATCGAGCGCGGGCTCGCCGAGCCGGGCACGGTCACCATGGACGTGCTGCGCGACTGGCTGGCCGCCAACCCGGGGGAGGTCGACGGCGTTCTGCGGCGCAACCGCTCCTACATCTTCTTTCGCGAGGTGACGGAGGTCGGCCCCGACGAAGGCCCCGTGGGCGCCGCCGGCCTGCCGCTTGTTGCCGGGCGCAGCCTCGCGGTCGACGCGGGCCATCACGCCTATGGAACGCCGATCTTCGTCTCCGCGCGGCTGCCGCTCGCGGACGGCACGGACGCCCGCCCCTTCAACCGGCTGATGATTGCCGAGGACACCGGGTCGGCGATCGTGGGACCGGCGCGCGGCGACGTCTTCTTCGGCTCCGGCGCGCTGGCCGGGGCCATGGCCGGGCGGATCCAGCATCCGGCGGAGATGGTCGTGCTCCTCCCGCGCGCCACGCCCGTTGATGGGCCCGTTGATGCGGGTGGGGCCGGCGCGGACGCACCGGAGGCCGGTCGATGAGCGGGCGCCGCCGGAAATCGCGGCTGCCCTCGCCGGACGAGCGCAAGCTGTGGGCGCAGGTGACCGCCGACGTGACGCCGCTCGCCGAGGATCGCGGTCCGCGCTCCGCCGAGAGCGCGCCCGCGCCGGCGGCGGAGCCCGAGCGGTCCCTGGGCGCGACCCCGCCGCCGCGCGCGACGACGGCGATGCGCGCGCTTCACCCGCAAAAACCCCCGGCACCGCCGCAGCCGCCGGCGCTCGCGCCGCTCGAGCCGCGCACCCGGCGGCGCATCGCGCGCGGCACGCGCGCCATCGACGCGCGCATCGACCTGCACGGCCTGACCCAGGCCGAGGCGCATACCCGGTTGCGCGGTTTTCTCGCCCAGGCCCAGGCGCAGGGCCTGTCGCTGGTCCTGGTGATCACCGGCAAGGGCGGGGCCGGTGGCAGCCTGTCGGCCGAGGGGCGCGGCGTGCTGCGTCGGGTGGTTCCGCAATGGCTGTCGTTTCCCGAGTTTCGCGGTCTCGTGGTCGGCTTCGAGGAGGCGCATGCCGGCCATGGCGGCGGCGGCGCGCTCTATGTGCGCATCCGCAAGGCCGGCCGTTTCGCGCCGCCGGCCGGGAGGCGCGGATGACCCCCTTCGGCGCCAAGGTGCGCGAGCACCGCAAGAAGCGGGGCGTGACCCTGTCGCAGATGGCCGCCGCCCTGTCGGTGTCGCCGGCCTATCTGTCGGCGCTGGAGCACGGCCGGCGCGGGACGCCGACCTGGTTCATGGTCCAGCGCATCATTGCCTTCTTCAACGTGATCTGGGATGAAGCGGAGGAGTTGCAGCGGCTGGCGGAGCTTTCGGATCCGAAGGTGTCGATCGACACCGGCGGACTGACGCCGGAGGCGACCGAACTCGCCAACGTGCTGGCGGCGAAGATCTCGGGCCTGTCGCCGGAAAGCCTGAGGCATCTGCTGCATCAGGTCCGGGCGGCGGCGGCGCGCGACGGCGTCTAGGCGCGCGGCACCGGCTCGCACAAGGCCGGCTCGCACAAGGCCGGATCGCACAAGGGAAGGATCGACTGAGCCCCATGACGAAGACGGCCGACACCTTCGCCGGTCTCATCGATGCGGACGCGCTGCGTCACGAGCTGACCGCCATGACCGCGCCCTTCGACGGCGACGGGTCGGATGCCGGCGTGCGCGCGCAGGTGCTGGCCCGCCTCAAGGAGGCGATGCGCGACGCCCGCCAGCGTGTGGAGGACCGGCTGTTCGACGACGGCGGCGGCACGCTCTGCGCGCGGCGGCTGAGCTTCGTGCAGGACGAGATCCTGCGCGTCGTCTACGATTTCGCGCTCTATCACGTCTATCGGGTCAAGAACCCGTCCGCGGCCGAGCGCATGGCCGTCGTCGCGGTCGGCGGCTATGGGCGCGGCACGCTGGCGCCGGGCTCCGACGTCGACCTGCTCTTCGTGCTGCCCTACAAGCAGACCCCCTGGGGCGAGCAGGTGGTCGAATACATCCTCTACATGCTGTGGGATCTGGGGCTGAAGGTCGGCCACGCCACCCGCAACGTGGAGGAATGCCTGCGCCTGTCGAAGTCGGACATGACGATCCGCACGGCGATCCTGGAAGCCCGCCACGTGTGGGGCGACAAGGCCCTCTACGACGAACTGGTCACCCGCTTCGACGAGACGGTCGTCGCCGGCACCGGCGCGGAATTCATCGCCGCCAAGCTGGCCGAACGCGATGCCCGCCACGCCCGCCAGGGCGCCTCGCGCTATCTGGTCGAGCCCAACGTCAAGGAGGGCAAGGGCGGCCTGCGCGATCTCAACACGCTGTTCTGGATCGCCAAGTATTTCTATCGCGTGCGCTCCGGGTCGGGGCTGGTGAAGGCGGGCGTCTTCACCCGCGCCGACCATCAGCGCTTCCGCAAGGGCGAGGATTTCCTCTGGGCGGTGCGCTGCCACCTGCATTTCCTCGCGGGACGGGCGGAGGAACGGCTGTCCTTCGACGTTCAGCGCGAGATCGCGGTGCGCCTCGGCTACACCCAGCATCCGGGCATGAAGGACGTCGAGCGCTTCATGAAGCACTACTTCCTGGTGGCCAAGGACGTGGGCGATCTGACCCGCATCTTCTGCGCCGCGCTGGAGGAGCAGCACGCCAAGCAGCCGCAGCCCCTGTCGCGGCTGATCGGGCAGCTGACCGACCGCGTGCGCCGCCGGCGGTCGGAGTCGGGTCATCCCGATTTCGTGATAGACAACGGCCGGCTCAATATCGCGGACGAGGGCGTTTTCGAGAAGGACCCGGTCAATCTGGTGCGCCTCTTCGCCATCGCCGACAGACAGGGGGCGATGCTGCATCCCGAGATGCTCAAGCGCGTGCGCCGGTCGCTGAAGCTGATCACCGCCGCGGTGCGCGAGAACCCGGAAGCCAACCGGCTGTTCCTCCAGATCCTGACCTCGCGCAAGGACCCGGAGACGGTGCTGCGCAAGATGAACGAGACCGGCGTGCTCGGCCGTTTCGTGCCGGATTTCGGCAAGGTCGTGGCGATGATGCAGTTTTCCATGTACCACCACTACACGGTCGACGAGCATCTGATCCGCTCCATCGGCGTGCTCGGCGAGATCGAGCGCGGCGAGGCGGGCGAGGACCATCCCCTGTCCACCGATTTGATCAAGACGATCCAGAACCGGCGGGTGCTCTTCGTCGCCATGTTCCTGCACGACATCGCCAAGGGACGGCCCGAGGATCATTCGATCGCCGGCGCCCGCATCGCGCGCAAGCTGTGCCCGCGCTTCGGACTGTCGTCGTCGGAGACGGACACCGTCGCCTGGCTGGTCGCGCATCATCTCGACATGAGCACGACCGCGCAGTCGCGCGATCTCGCCGACCGCAAGACCATCGAGGATTTCGCCCGCGAGGTGCAGAGCCTGGAGCGCCTGAAGCTGCTCCTGATCCTCACCGTCGCCGACATCCGCGCCGTCGGGCCGAATGTCTTCAACGGCTGGAAGGGGCAGTTGCTGCGCACGCTCTACTACGAGTGCGAACCGGTGCTGACAGGCGGCCACAGCCTGTTGCCGCACGACCAGCGCGTGGCGGCGGCCAAGGCGGAGCTGGCCGGCGCGCTCGCCTCCTGGGACGAGGCGGCGCGCACGGACTATCTGGAGCGGCATTATCCGGCCTACTGGTTGCGCGTGCCGCTGGAGCGCAAGATCGCCGACGCGGAGATGATCCGCGCCGCCGATCACGAACGCACCGGCTTTTCCGCCCGCGTGATCCCGCATGCCTTCGAGGAGGTGACGGAAATCACGGTGCTGGCCGCCGACCATCCCAAGCTGCTGTCGACCATCGCGGGCGCCTGTTTCGTCGCCGGGGCGAACATCGTCGACGCGCAGATCGACACGACGACCGACGGCTTCGCGCTGGACACGATCTTCATCTCCCGCGAACTGCCCGACGACGCCGACGAGATCCGCCGCGGCGAACGTATCTGCCGGCTGATCGAACAGGCGCTGCGCGGCGAGGAACGCCTGCCGGAGCAGGTCGCCGGCAAGGTCGCGACCAAGGCGGGCGCGCGCGGACGCATGAAGGCGTTCCGCATCGAGGCCGAGGTGCTGGTCAACAACGCGCTGTCCAACCGGCACACGGTGCTGGAGATCACCGGGCTCGACCGTCCCGGCCTGCTCTACGACCTGACGCGGGAGATCTCCGCGCTCAACCTCAACATCAACTCCGCCCATATCGCCACCTTCGGCGAGCGGGCGGTGGACGTGTTCTACGTCACCGACCTCACGGGGCAGAAGATCGGCAACATCGGGCGCCAGGAGGCGATCCGAGACCGGCTGAAGATCGCGGTCGACGCGGAGGCCGGCGAGGAGACCGGACGTCGCCGGCCGCGCCGCGCGGCAGGCGCCGCATGAGCGCGATCGCATGCGCTGCGAGAGAGCCGGCGGGGGAGCGCACCCCGTGAGCCTCTTGCGCAATTTCGCCACCGTCGGCGGCGCGACGATGACCAGCCGTGTGCTCGGCTTCCTGCGCGACGTGATGATCGCCGCCTTCGTCGGCGCGGGGCCGGTGGCCGATGCCTTTTTCGTCGCCTTCCGCCTGCCCAACCTGTTCCGCCGGCTGTTCGCGGAAGGGGCGTTCAACTCCGCCTTCGTGCCGCTTTTCGCCCGTGCCGTGGAGGAAAAGGGCGATGCGGGCGCGCGCACCTTCGCCGCCGAGATCATGGCCGCCCTCCTGTGGACGCTGCTCGGCCTGACCGCGCTGGCCCAGGTGGCGATGCCCGCCTTCGTCTATGTGCTCGCGCCGGGCTTCACGGAGGATCCGGAGAAGTTCGACCTCGCCGTGCTGCTGTCGCGCATCACCTTCCCCTATCTGCTGTGCATGTCGCTGGTGGCCTTCTTCTCCGGCATCCTCAACACCTATCGCCGCTTCGCGGCGGCCGCCTTCGCGCCGGTGGTGCTCAACGTGGTGATGATCGCCGTGCTCGCCGGCATCTGGTGGTCGGGGCTGGAGCCGGGCGTGACGCTCGGCATGGCGCTTGCCGGCGGGGTGGCGGTCGCGGGGCTCGCGCAGCTCGCCCTCGTCTTCGGCGCGGTGCGCCACCTCGGTGTGGCGATCCCGCTGCTGCGCCCGCGCCTGACCCCTTCGGTCAAGCGGCTGTGGGCGCTCGGCGTGCCCGGCATCCTGGCCGGCGGCATCACCCAGATCAACATCGCGGTCGGCACGATCATCGCCTCGGCGCAGGCCGGCGCCGTTTCCTATCTCTATTACGCCGACCGCATCTACCAGCTGCCGCTCGGTGTCGTCGGCATCGCCATCGGCGTGGTGCTGCTGCCCGACCTGTCGCGGGCCCTGCGCTCGGGCGAGGACGGGCGCGCCAACCACACGCTCAACCGGGCGATGGAATTCGCGCTGGCGCTGACCCTGCCGGCGACCGTCGCGCTCATCGTGGTGCCCGGGGCGATCGTCTCGGTGCTGTTCGAGCGCGGCGCCTTCGACGCCACGGCGACGCAGGCGACGACCGCGGCGCTGATCGCCTTCGCCGCCGGACTGCCGGCCTTCGTGCTCAACAAGGTGTTCTCGCCCGGCTTCTTCGCGCGCGAGGACACGGTGACGCCGATGTGGTTCGCCGGCGTGGGCATGATCGTCAATGTCGTCGGCGCGCTGGCGCTCGCCCCGTTCTTCGGCCATGTCGGCATCGCGGTGGCGACCAGCCTCGCCGGCTGGGTCAACAGCACGCTGCTCGCCGTGACCCTGTGGCGGCGCGGCGCCTTCCGCATGGATGCCGGCGCCGTCAAGCGCCTGCCGCTGCTGGCGCTGGCGAGCCTCCTGATGGGGGCGGGCGTCTATGCCGGCGGCATCCTGCTGGCGCCCTGGCTGGAGGCCCCGGCGCTCCTCGTCCGCTTCGCCGCGCTCGGCGCGCTGGTCACGGTCGGCATGGTGCTCTTCGGCCTGTTCGTGCAGTTGACCGGCGTGGTCGACCTGAAGAGCCTCGCGCGGCGTGCACGCAAATCGCGAAAGAGTGCCGAAGACCAATCCTGAGGCGGCGCGCGATTGCCCGTGGCGGCGTCGGGTGCCGGCTCAAATTTTGACCAAACGATCAAATCTTGTCCATTCGGTCGAGAATCGACATGCGGCGCGCTCTGCCTGGATTGTGAGCGTGCCCATTCTGTGATCCAATTTCCCTCAGGACGCAGCGTGCGGCCTGTCCTGCGCCCGCCCCGAACAGCCGGGCGCGGAGCCGAGCCGTCGCGTCGGCGAGAGCGCGGACACGCGGTCGGCGGGCATCCGCTCGGCCGGCACGGTCCGCTGAAAACCGGATGCGCACGCACAGCCGGTGCCACCGCGTGGGACCATGAGCAAATGACCAGGGGCAAAGGGGGAGCAAGATGACAGGTTTTGATGGGACGGCCCGGACGTGGGCCGGATGGAGCCGCCGGGCCGTGCTCGGTCTCGCGGCCGGCGTGGCGCTGGTCGTCGCAGGCGCGCCCGCAAAGGCGCAGGACGCGCCGCTCAAGGTTGCCGCAATCTACACCGTGCCGGTCGAGCAGCAGTGGGTCGGCCGCATTCACGAGGCGCTCACGGCGGCCGAGGCGCGCGGCGACGTCACCTACACCTTCTCCGAAAACGTCGCCAACACCGACTATGAGCGCGTCATGCGCGAATATGCCGAGGGCGGCATGGATCTCATCGTCGGCGAGGCTTTCGCGGTCGAACGCGCGGCGCGCAAGGTGGCGGCGGAATATCCCGACACCGCCTTCCTGATGGGCTCCTCCTTCGGTCCGGCGCAGCCGAATTTCGCCGTTTTCGACAACTGGATCCACGAGCCGAGCTATCTGACCGGCATCGTCGCCGGCGCCGCCACCGAATCGAACATCATCGGCATGGTCGGCGGCTATGCGATCCCGGAAGTGAACCGGCTGATGCATGCCTTCATGGACGGCGCGCGCGCGGTCAATCCGGATGTGAAGTTCCTCGTGACCTTCCTGAACTCCTGGTACGATCCGCCCAAGGCCAAGGAAGCGGCCTTCGCCATGATCGACAAGGGCGCCGACCTTCTCTACGCGGAGCGTTTCGGCGTGTCGGATGCGGCGAAGGAGAAGGGCATCCTCGCCGTCGGCAACGTGATCGACACCTCGGCCGATTATCCCGGCACGATCCTGGCAAGCGCGCTGTGGCACATGGGGCCGACCATCGAGCGCGTGGTCGCCGACGTGAAGAGCGGCGATTTCGAGCCCGCCGATTACGGTCAGTACAGCTTCATGAGCTACGGCGGCGGCAGCTTCGTCGTCGACGAGAGCCTGGCCGATGCCGATGCGCTGGCCGAGGCCCGCAAGATCGAGCAGGACATTCTCGACGGCCTGTTCCGCGTCAACGTCAACGACGCCGAGCCGAAGTCGACCATGTAACGCGGCCGGCGGCCGCGTCAGCCGGCGCGGCTGCCGATCTTTCGATTGACGTCTCTTCCATCCGGGTTCGGGGGCCATCTCATGACCGCGTCGCACGCGGGCTCACCCGTGGTGCTGTCGCTCGACGGCATCACCAAGCGTTTCGGCGCGCTCACCGCCAATGACGCGGTCGATCTCGACCTGCGCGCCGGCGAGATCGTCGCGCTGCTCGGCGAGAACGGCGCCGGCAAGACCACGCTCATGAACATCCTTTTCGGCCATTATGTCGCCGACGCGGGCCGCGTGTGGGTGGCGGATGCGCAGGGGCGGCTGCAGCCGCTCGAACCCGGCTCGCCCCATGCCGCGCTCGATTCGGGGATCGGCATGGTGCACCAGCATTTCACGCTGGCCGAAAACCTCACCGCCTTCGAGAACATCGTGCTCGGCACGGGCGCGCTGGTCGCGCCGCGCATCGGCTCGCGCTCCGCGCGCGCCCGGCTCGCCGATCTGATGGCGCGCTCCGGCCTCGGCGTCGATCTCGACGTGCGCGTCTCGCGCCTGTCGGTCGGCGAGAAGCAGCGGGTGGAAATCCTCAAGGCGCTCTATCGCGATGCCCGCGTTCTGGTGCTCGACGAGCCGACCGCCGTGCTGACGCCGCAGGAATCCGAAACGCTGTTCGAAACGCTCAAGGCGCTCGCCGGCCAGGGGCTCGCCATCGTCTTCATCTCGCACAAGCTCGCCGAGGTGCTGGCCGCCTCCGACCGCATCGCCGTGCTGCGCCAGGGCGCCAAGGTCGCGGACCGGCCAACCGCCGAGTGGGACCGCCAGTCGCTGGCCGAAACCATGGTCGGCCACGCGGTCACGACAAGCCGGCGCACGCCGCAGGCCGCCGGCGCGCCGCTGTTGGCGCTCGAGGGCGTGAGCCGCGGCGACGGCCGCGATGCCGTGACGGATCTGACGGTCGAACTCAAGGCCGGCGAGATCCTCGGCATCGCCGGCGTGTCCGGCAACGGGCAGGCGATGCTCGCGCGGCTGCTGTCCGGGCTGGAGGAGCCCGACACGGGCCGCATCCGGCTGAGCGGCCGGGAGCTGCACGCCCATTCGGCCGCCGACATGGTGCGCGCCGGCGTGGCGCGCATTCCCGAGGACCGCCACAGGGACGGCATCGTCGGCGCGATGAGCGTGGCGGAGAACCTGGTGATCGAGGAGCTGCGCTCCGCCCGCTACCAGCGCTTCGGCTTTCTGAAATTCGGGGCCATCGCCGCGCGCGCCCGCGAGGCGATCGCCGGCTACGACATCCGCTGCCCCGGCGGCGACGCGGTGGCGCGGCTGCTGTCGGGCGGCAACATCCAGAAGATCGTGCTGGCCCGCACGCTCGATGCCGAACCGACCGTGGTGCTCGCCGCCCAGCCCTCGCGCGGGCTCGACATCGGCGCGACCGAGGACGTCCACCGGCGTCTGCTGGAGGCGCGCGGACGCGGCGCCGGCGTGATCCTGATCTCCGAGGATCTCGACGAGCTCTTCGCCCTGTCGGACCGCATCGCCGTCATGCATCGCGGGCGCCTGAGCGCGCCGCAGCCGGCCGAGGCGCTCGACCGCTCCACCGTCGGGCTGATGATGGCCGGCCATCAACCGGAGGAGGCGGCATGATCCGCTTCGAACCGCGCGAGCGGATTTCCGCGCGCCGCCGCATCGGCGCGCCGGTGCTGGCGGCACTCGCCGCGCTCGCCCTTGCTAGCCTGCCGATCGCCGCCGCCGGCGCGCCAGTGCTGGAGGCCTATGCGCTGATGGCGCGGGGCGCGCTCGGCTCGGTGTTCGCGCTGTCGGAACTCCTGGCGCGCGCCACGCCGCTGATCTTCACCGGGCTTGCGGCGGCCATCGCCTTTCGCGCCAAGCTGTGGAACATCGGCGGCGAGGGGCAGCTTTATGCCGGCGCGCTCGCCGCCGTCGCGGTCGGCACCGGCGCGCTGACCCTGCCGCCGGCGCTGCTGATCCCCGCCGTGATGCTCGCCGGCGCGCTTGCGGGTGCGGCGCTGATGCTGGTGCCGGCGCTTCTCAAGGTGCGGCTTGGCGCCGACGAGGTGGTGACGACGCTCCTGCTGAATTTCGTCGTGATCCTCTTCGTGCAGATGATGCTCGAGGGCCCGATGCAGGACCCGATGGGCATGGGCTGGCCGCAGTCCGAGCCGATCGTCGACGAGGCCATGCTGCCGAAGCTCCTGGAGCGCATGCGCGTCCATGCCGGGCTGATCGTCGCGCTCGTCGCCGCGCTTGTCGTCCACATCGTGCTGACGCGCACCGTGTGGGGCTTCGAGACGCGCGCGGTCGGCGAGAACCCGGAGGCCGCGCGCCATGCCGGTATTCCCGTCACCGCGACGGTGCTGCGCGTCGCCTGCCTGAGCGGGGCGCTCGCCGGGCTGGCCGGCGTCGGCGAGGTGGCCGGCCTCAAGGGCTATCTCACCGCCGATCTGTCGCCCGGCTTCGGCTATGCCGGCATCGTCGTTGCGATGCTTGCCGGCCTCTCGCCGCTCGGCGTCGTGGTGGCCGCGTTGTTCATCGCCGGTGTCTTCGTCGGCGCGGACTCCATGAGCCGGGCCATCGGCGTGTCGAACTACCTGGCCGATCTCGTTGTCGCCACATCACTGATCTGCGTGCTGATCTCCGGGCTCTTCGTGCGCTTCCGCGTGCGCCTCGTCCGCCCCGGGTCGGCAAAGGGAGGCGGGGCATGACCGAGATCCTCGACATTCTCCTCAATGCGAACTTCTGGGCCGCCGCGCTCCGGATCGCGACGCCGCTGATCTTCGGCGTGCTCGGCGCCTTGATCTGCGAGCGCGCGGGCGTGCTCAATCTGGGCATCGAGGGGATCTTCACCGCCGGCGCCATGGCCGGCTGGATGGCCGCCTGGCTCGGCGCGGGCCTGTGGGGCGGGGTGATGGTCGCAGCGCTTGCCGGCGCGCTCTTCGGGCTGATCCACGCGATCCTGACCGTGCCGCTCGGCCTGTCGCAGCATGTGTCGGGCATCGGCGTGACGCTGTTCGCGACCAGCCTCAGCTATTACACCTATCGCACCGCCCTGCCCGACGTCTCCTCGCCGCCGCGCATCGAGGCGTTCCCGCCCCTCGACATCCCGGTGCTGTCGGATCTGCCCTTTCTGGGCCCCGCCCTCTTCCAGCAGACGGCGCTGACCTTTCTGGCGCTGGCCCTCGTGCTCGCCGTCGGTTTCGTGCTCTACCGCACGCCGTTGGGGCTCGCGATCCGCGCCGTCGGCGACAATCCGGCGGCGGTGGAGGCGCAGGGGCTTTCCGTCATGGCATTGAGGATCGGCGCGGTGGTGGCCGGCTCGGCGCTGATGGCGCTGGGCGGGGCGTTCCTGACCATGTCGGCCTTCGACGCCTTCTTCTTCGGGATGGTCAACGGGCGCGGCTGGATCTGCATCGCGCTCGTCGTCTTCGCCTCCTGGCGGCCCGGCAAGGCGCTCCTCGGCGCGCTGCTGTTCGGCGCGTTCGACGCGTTTCAGGTGCGGTTGCAGACCGAGGTCGGCGCCTTCGTTCCGGGCCAGATCTTCCTGATGCTGCCCTATCTCCTGTCGATCGCCGCCCTCGTCGTGGTGGCGCGCAAGGTGGATTATCCGCGCGCGCTGCTGAAGCCCTATTTCAAGGGTCAGCGCTGACGGCCTTCAGCGCGCGGCGAGGGCGTCGATCTCGGCGAGAAGGGCGTCGGTCATGCGCGCGGCCGCCTCCGTGGCCGCCTGCGGCGCACCGAGCGTGTCCCAGTCGAGCGGCGCGTCGGTGAGCGCCCGAAGCGCCTCGACGAGTGGCGTGCCGCGTGTCCGCGTGTCGGCGGCCGCGCGTTTGACGAGATCCTGGGCTTGCGCGCGACCCACATGCGGCAGCAGCGCGAAGGAGAGGGTCTCGGCGAGCGGCAGGCCGCCGTCGCCGGTGGCGCGGGCCGTCATCGCGTCTGTCTGGGGTTCGAGCGTGTCGACAAGGCGTCGCGCGGTTTCCAGAGCCGAGCCGGTCGCCACGAACATCTGCGGCAGCACCAGCCATTCGCCCATCCAGGCCGCCCCGTCGCGCTCTTCCGCATGGACACCGGAGGCGGCGAGCTGGCCCGCGAGCCCGGCCACGAAACGGGCCAGCGCCATAAGCGTTTCGGCGCGCACCGGGTTCTGCTTCTGCGGCATGGTGGAGGAGCCGCCGGCGGAGGAAAGCCGCATCTCGCCGGCTTCCGAGCGGGTCATCAGCGCCACATCCGCGCCGATCTTGCCGAGCGCCGACGTCAGGTCGATGCAGATCTGGCCAAGTGCGCGCACCGGCGCGCGATCGGTCATCCACGGCAGGGACGGCGCGAGGCCGAGACGATGCGCGACCGCCTCACGCACGTGCGCGCCGCGTTCGCCCAGCACCGACAGATCGCCGGAGGCGCCGCCGAGTTGCACCGGCAGCCGCTCGCGCTGCGCGGCGAGCGCGACGCGGGCGCGGGCCAGCGGCAAGGCCCAGTTGGCGAGTCGCAGTCCGAGGCTCACCGGCGTGGAGACCTGCCCGCGCGTGCGCCCCGCCATGGCGGTCGCGCGATGGGTCCGGGCAAGGTGGACCAGGAGGCCGAGAAGCGCCTCGAGGCGCGTTTCGTACAGCGCCAGCGCGCGGCCTGCGCGCAGCATCGTGCCCGTGTCGACGATGTCCTGCGAGGTCGCGCCGAAATGCAGGTAATCGGCGGCGGCGCGCGGCAACGCGCTCCGAAGCTGGGCGACCAGCGCGGGCACGGCGACGCCGGCCGAGCCGGTTCCGGAGGCAAGGATCGCCGGGTCGACCCGCGCCTCCCGCAAGGCGGCCTCGAGCGCCGCCGCCGCCTCCGAAGGAATGACGCCGAGTGCCCCTTGCGCGCCGGCGAGCGCCCGCTCCACCTCGATCAGCGCCGCGATTTCCGCCTCGGGCGAAAACAGCGCGGCGGTCTCCGGATCGCCGAAGAGATCGGCATAGAGCGGCGAGGCAAGCGGCGTCAGCGCCATGGCGGGGCTCCGGTCAGCGGGGCGGTCATCGGGTCGCTCGGCGGGGTCAGATGTCGAAGAAGACCGTTTCCTTCGGCCCCTGAAGATGGACATCGAAGCGGTAGGTACCGGGCCGGTCCGGATCGGCGACGGCGATCAGCCCGTCGCGCGCGGCCGGGTCGAGGCGCTTGAGGTCGGGGTCGGCGTGCACCGCCTCGCGATCCTCGGGAAGATAGATCCGCGTGTGCAGATGGATATTGATGCCGCGCGCGAAGATCAGCAGCGCCACATGCGGGGCATGGCCGTCGGCATGCGCGCCCGGCCGCACCGTCTCGAAGCGGAAGAGACCGCTGTCGAAGTCGCTCGCCGCGCGGGCGAAGAGGCCGTGCGGGCCGACCCGGCCGTGGCCGTCGGCCTGCCAGATCTCCAGCATGGCGTCGCGCACCGGCACGCCGGCGCCGTCGTACACGATGCCTTCCAAAACGATCCTCGGGCCCGTGTCGCTCTTGATCCGCGGACCGGGCTGATGGGGGAGTGCTGCGCGGCCGATGGCCTGCGGCACGGTGCCGATATGCACATAGGGTCCCGCCGTCTGCGACGGGGTTTCGCCGAGCCTGTCGTCACGCATCACGCGCCCTCCGGTCTGGTTTCGAAATGCGTCTGCCGGCGGCCGCGCAACACGATGTCGAAGCGGTAGGCTAGGCAGTCGAAGGGTTCCTGGTTCTTCATGTCGAGCCGCGCGACGAGGCGCTCGATCACGGTCGGATCGGGGATGGTATTGACGATCGGGCACAGCGGGATCAGCGGATCGCCCTCGAAGTAGAGCTGCGTGATCAGCCGCTGCGTGAAGGCCTCGCCGAAGACGGAGAGGTGAATATGCGCCGGCCGCCAGTCCGAGCCGTTGTTCGGCCAGGGATAGGGGCCGGGCTTGATGGTGCGGAAGAGATAGCGCCCCTCCGCATCCGTCATGCAGCGCCCGCAGCCGGAGAAATTCGGGTCGAGCGGGGCGAGGTAGCCGTCCTTGACGTGGGCGTAGCGCCCGGCGGCATTGGCCTGCCAGATCTCGATCAGCGCATTGGGCACGGGCCGCGCGTTTTCGTCGAGCACCCGGCCGTGGACATAGATGCGCTCGCCGAGCGCATCGCCGTCGACCGCGGCGTTGCGGATGAGATCGTGGTCGACGGGGCCGAGCGCAGCGCGGCCGAAGGTCGGCCCGCTGCGCTCCAGCGCACTCTGTTCCACCGCGTGCAGCGGGCGGAAGGGCGCGCGCAACACGGTGCTCTTGTAGGTCGGCGCAAGCGGTGTCGGGTGCGCGGCGCGGTCGCGCCGGTAGAAATCCCGGTCGGTCTCGGGTGCGGTCATGGCCTGGTCGTCTCTCCCTCGGTCGCGGTCGCCTCGCCGGTCTCCATCTCGGCGAACACGGCCTTGGCGATCTTGATGGCGCGGTTGGCGGCCGGCACCCCGGCGTAGACGGCGACATGCAGCAGCGCCTCGCAGATGTCGTCGCGGCTGGCGCCGGTGCGCGCCGTCGCGCGGCAATGCATGGCCAGTTCCTCGTCATGGCCGAGCGCGGCCAGCAGCGCGATGGTGATCATCGAGCGCTCGCGCCGGCTGATCGTGTCGCGCGCCCAGACCGTGCCCCAGGCGCCGCGCGTGATGTAATCCTGAAACGGCGCGTCGAACTCGGTGGTGCCCGCCTGCGCGCGCGCCACATGCGCCTCGCCCAGCACGGCGCGCCGCGTCGCCAGACCGCCCTCGCGCGGATCGTCCTCGCTCATCGGCCCACCTCCTTCAGCAGATCGGCGATGGCGAGGATCGTCTCCTCCGCCGCCTCGATGCAGGGCAGGTGACCGACGCCGGCGATCTCGCGGTACTGCGCGCCTGGGATCGCCTCGGCCATCGCCTTCACCACGGCGGGGGGCGTGGCGAGATCCTCTCCGCCGGCGAGGCACAGCGTCGGCGCGGCGATTGTCGCGACCCGATCCGTGAAGTCGCAACCGACGATGGCCCGACCCAGATCGATGTAATTGCGCGCCGGCGTATGCGTCAGCATGGTCCGCCACAGGAGCAGTTCGTCCGGATTGGCCGTGCGGAAGCTTTCGGAAAACCAGCGCTCCATGGTGGCGTCGGCGATCGCCTCCATGCCGCCCGTGCCGATGGCGGCGAAGCGCGCGCCCCAGGCCTCCGCCGTGCCGATCTTCGGCGCGGTGTTGGAGAGCAGCAGGCCGGCGACCCGCTCGGGCGCGGACAGCGCCACCGCCTGGGCGATCTGACCGCCGACCGACAGGCCGACGATCGCGGCCCGGTCGATCCCGAAGGCGTCGAGCAGCGCGACGAGATCGGCGCCATGGTCCTCGATGCTCATCTCGCCGCCCGATGGCGACAGGCCGTGGCCGGCGGTGTCGTAGCGCAGCAGGCCGAGCGTGTCGGGCAGCGCCGCGACGACCCGGTCCCAGATCCGCAGATCCGTGCCCAGTGAATTGGAAAAGGCGAGCGTCGCCTGACCCGGCGCCGCCGGCCTGTGATGTGCATGCAGAATGCGCCCGTCGCGCCTGACAGCTTTCACGCCGTATCCCCTCGTTGTGTCGACTTGCAGCATGATTGGTCGAATTGGTAATGTAAAATGAGAATTTTTCGGATTCGCATAACCTGAAGAGATGCAAACCATGGCCATGGGCGCCGGGATCAAGCTACGCCACCTGCAGGCCTTTCTGGAGATCGCCCGCCGGCGCAGTCTGACGGACGCGGCCGACGCGCTCAATGTCACCCAGCCGGCCATCTCCAAGACGCTGAAGGAGCTGGAGACCCTGCTCGGCACGGTGCTGATGGAGCGCGGCCGCGGCGGCGTGGCGCTGACGGCGGAGGGGGAGATCTTCCAGCATTACGCCGCGCTTTCGGTGGCGGCCCTGCGCGAGGGGCTCGACGGCATCGAGCAGGCGCGCATGGGCAGCGAGCGGCTGTTGCGGGTCGGCGCCCTGCCGAGCGTGGCGGCGAGCATCATTCCACGTGCGGCGGAGCTGCATCTGGAGCATGGCCGGGGGGCGACGCTGGAGATCGTGACCGGCCCCAACGGCCATCTGCTCGACCAGCTGCGCAGCGGCGCGCTGACCGTCGTCGTCGGCCGGCTCGGGCAGCCGCAGGCGATGCAGGGGCTGAGCTTCCAGCAGCTCTACAGCGAGCAGGTCGCCTTCGTGGTACGCCCGGGCCATCCGCTGTGCGCGGCGCCCGATCTGGCGCGTCTGGCCGACTATCCGGTGCTCTTTCCAAGCCGCACGGCGGCGATCCGCCCGCTGGTCGAACGGCTGATGGTCGCCAACGGGCTCGGCCCCCTGCCGCGCCGCATCGAGACGGTGTCCAACGCCTTCGGCCGCGCCTTCACGCGGTCCACCGACGCGGTCTGGATCATCTCGCACGGGGTGGTCGCCGGGGACCTCGCCGACGGCGCCCTTGTCGCGCTGCCGGTCGACACGGCGATCACGCTCGGCCCGGTGGGGATCTCGACGCGGGCGGAAGAAGCGCATGCGCCCGATCTGCTGCTGTTCATGTCGGCCGTGCGCGAGGCGGTGGCGTGGGTCCGCCCTTGCGCGTGATCCCGGCTGGCGCGCTCAGCCCGGCTCGCGTGCCGGGGCCGGGCGTCGTTCGGGATCGTCGGCGTCGCGGTAGCGTTCCAGCATCGACATGCGCCGGTCGCTGCGCTCGGGATGGTCGGTGGTCACGCCGGCGATCAGCGTTTCCGCGATCACCATCAGCGCGGCGGCCGAATCCCAGGGCGAGGGCACCGACACGCGTGCCGGCAGCACATGCGTCGAGACGCTGGCGATGGGCGACAGCCAGCTGTCGGTGATCAGCACGATGGACACGCCGAGATCCGAGGCGGCCTGCGCGAAACGTGCGAGATCGGCCTGGTAGCGGCGGATGTCGAAGACGATCAGCACGTCCTTGCGCGTCATGTCGACGAGATGGTCGCGCCAGTTGCCCTCCTGCCCGGCGACATGCACGACGCGGCCGCGCAGAACACGCAGATGCGCGGCCATGTAGCGCGCCAGCGCGTCGGTGAAGCGTCCGCCGAGCAGATAGAGCGTGCGCCGCTCGTCGCCGATCAGCCGCACCACGGCCTCCAGCTCCGCTTCGGGCAGATGGCGAAAGGTCTCCGCGATGTTGGCTTCCGCCGCCGCCGCGAGATCGAGGCTGCCCGGCTCGCGGGCGTGACCGCCGTCCCGGGCGCGGGCGAGCGGCGACTTGAGTTGGTCTTCCAGTTCCGTGCGCAGCCGGGTCTGCAGCGCGGCATAGGTGGAGAAGCCCATGCGGGCGGCGAAACGCAGAATGGTGGGCGACGACACGCCGGCGGCGGCGGCGAATTGCGCCACCGTGCCGAGCCCGAGCACCGGATAATTGGCGAGCAGCGCAAGGGCGGCCCGGCGCTCCGTCGCGGTGAAACTGTCGAGCCGCTCGCGGATGTCCTCGGCCAGGGACTGGGTCATGTCGGTCGTGCCGCCTCCCGTTACGAAAGCCGATTGACATCGGTCGTATCTGTGTATCAAATCATACAGAAGAACAATATCAACGCAATTTTGTAACAAATCGAACAAGGCGGCAGCCGATCGGCGCCGCGCCATCGCCCTGCCCGGCCGCCTTCCCGGGCGGCGGCGGACCAGGGGGTGAGCCAGGGGGGTGAGATGGAGCCGAGAGCGACGGCCGCGGGGGACGGCGTGATCGTGAGCGAAAACGCGGCCGGGCGCGGCGCGGTCGTGCTGCTGTGCGATCATGCCTCGAACCGGATCCCCGAACCGCTCGGCGATCTCGGGCTCGACGCGGATGCGCGGCGCGCGCATATCGCCTGGGATCCGGGCGCGCTGGAGGTGTCGCGGCATCTGGCCCGCGACCTCGACGCGCCGCTCGTCTATCCGGACCTGTCGCGGCTGGTGATCGACTGCAATCGCGACGTCGCGGCCCCCGATCTCATTCCCGAAATCAGCGAGACGACGCCCGTTCCCGGCAACCGCGATCTGCCGCCGGCGGAACGCGCCGCGCGAATCGCGCTGGCGCATGCGCCGTTTCACGAGACGGTCGACCGTCTGCTCGACCGGCGCGCCGCCGAGGGGCTGCCGACGGTGCTGGTGTCGATCCATACCTTCACACCGGTCTACAAGGGCGTCGCCCGTCCCTGGCCCATCGGCATCCTGTCGAACGCGGACCGGCGGCTCGCGGACGCCATGATCGCCGATCTCGTGGCTCAGGGCGTGCCGCATGTGGGCGACAACGAACCGTATCGTCCGGCCGACGGGGTCTATTACACGCTCGCGCGGCACGGCGAGGCGCGCGGGCTTGCCTGCGCGATGGTCGAGATCCGCAACGACGAGGTGCCGGGCGACGCCGAGGCGATCTTGTGGGCGGACCGGCTCGCCCGGGCGATCCGCGCCGGCCTGGCGGATCTCGTGCCGGCGGCCGCTCCTTTGCGGCACGTCGCGGCGGACGGGGCGACGGACGGGGCGCGCCATGGGTAAGGCGATGCGGCTCTACATCCGCGCGGTGGACGCCTTCAACCGTCGTCTCGGACGGATCATCATGTACGGCATCTTCGTGATGGTCGCGATCCTGCTGTGGTCGTCGATCTCCAAGACGGCCTTCAATCCCTCGCTGTGGACGCTGGAGCTCGCGCAATTCGCGATGGTCGCCTACTACATTCTCGGCGGTCCCTACGCCATGCAGATGAAGGCCAACGTGCGCATGGACCTTTTCTATGCCACCTGGTCGCTCAAGAAGCGGGCCTGGGTCGACGCCTTCACGGTCTTCGTCCTGATGTTCTACCTCGGCGTGCTGCTCTACGGCGGCCTCGGCTCGGGCGCCTATTCGCTCGGCTACTTCGGCTCCGAGCCCTTCGTCTTCTACAAGGACCTGATCGTCGCCTTCGTCACCGGCGGTCCCGAGGCGGCCGGCGAGGTCATGGGCTACATCGAACGCAGCCCGACCGCCTGGCGGCCCTATCTGTGGCCGGTGAAATTCATCATGGTGCTCGGCTTCTTCCTGATGCTTTTGCAGGCCGTCTCGGAGCTGTTCAAGGACATCCTGCGCATCCGCGGGGAGGAGGTGTGATGTCCTACGAGATGATCGCGCTTTTGATGTTCGCCTCGATGATGCTGATGCTGATGACGGGTCAGCGCGTCTTCGGCGCCATCGGCGGCATCGCGGCGATCGCCGCCCTCACGCTCTACGGCACCGGCGGGTCGGACATTCCCTTTTCCGCCGCCATGAAGCTGATGAAATGGTATCCGCTGCTGACGCTGCCGATGTTCATCTTCATGGGCTACGTGCTGTCGGAATCGAAGATCGCCGACGATCTCTACCGCATGTTCCACGTCTGGATGGGCCCGGTCTCCGGCGGGCTCGCCATCGGCACCATCGGGCTGATGGTGCTGGTCTCGGCGATGAACGGCCTGTCGGTCGCCGGCATGGCGATCGGCGCCACCATCGCCCTGCCCGAGCTTCTGCGCCGGGGCTACGACAAGCGCATGGTCACCGGCGTCATCCAGGCGGGATCCTCGCTCGGCATCCTGGTGCCGCCCTCGGTCGTGCTGGTGCTCTACGCGATGATCGCGCGCGCGCCCGTCGGCCAGCTCTGGCTCGCCGGCGTCGTGCCGGGGCTGATGATGGCGACGATGTTCATCGTTTACATCTACGTGCGCTGCCGCCTCAATCCGGCGCTTGGACCGGCCCTGCCCAAGGCCGAACGCGACGTGCCGATGCCGGAGAAGATCCGCCTGCTCGGCGCCGGGCTGCTGCCGCTGGTCATCTTCGCCGCGATGATGGTGCCCTTCGTCAACGGCTGGACATCGCTGGTGGAGAGCTCGGCCATCGGCGCGATGACGGCCTTCCTGGCGGCGGTGGCGAAGCGGCGCATGACCTGGACCGTGTTCGAGACCTGCGTGCGCCAGACGCTCGCCATCTCCTGCATGTTCATGTGGATCATCCTGGCCGCGCTGGGCTTCGGCGCGGTGTTCGACGGGCTTGGCGCGGTCAAGGCGATCGAGGATCTGTTCACCGATCAGCTCGGCCTGTCGCCCTGGATGATCCTGATCTTGATGCAGCTGTCGTTCCTGGTGATGGGCACCTTCCTCGACGACACGGCGATGCTGGTGATCGTCGCGCCGCTCTACGTTCCGCTGGTGGCGACGCTGGATCTCGGCATTCCGCCGGAGAAGGTGCTGATCTGGTATGGCGTGCTCTACACGGTGACGACGCAGATCGCCTATATGACCCCGCCCTTCGGTTACAATCTGTTTCTGATGCGCGCCATGGCGCCGCCGGAAATCAGCCTGCGCGACATCTACGGCTCCATCGCGCCCTTCGTTCTGGTGATGGTGCTCGCGCTGGCGCTCATCATGATCTTTCCTCAGATCGCGCTCTGGCTGCCGGAGGTCGTCTATGGTCGCTAGCGCGCAACCGGCACCGAAGGTCCGCAAGGACCGGGACGGAGCACAGCGGGAGACATCGGTGCCACACTCCTCACGCCTTGGCGCGTGACAAGACCAAGAAAGCCGCAAGGGCTGCAATCCGCATCCAGGAACACACGAAAAAGGGGACTGAAGCCATGACCAACAGACGCGATTTTCTCAAGAAGGCCGGCCTGGGAACCGTGGCGGCCGCCGGGGCCTCGACGCTCGCCGCGCCGGCCGTCGTCGGCCAGGCGCCGCTCAAGTGGCGCCTGCAGACCTACGCCGGCCCGGCGCTCGCCGAGCATGTGATCAAGCCGCATATCGACGCCTTCAACAAGGCGGCCAACGGCGAGATGGAGATCGAGCTGTTCTTCGCCGACCAGCTGGTGCCGACGAGCGAACTGTTCCGCGCCATGCAGCGCGGCACCATCGACGCCGTGCAGTCGGACGACGATTCCATGGCCTCGCCGACGGAAGTCACCGTCTTCGGCGGCTACTTCCCCTTCGCCAGTCGCTATTCGCTGGACGTGCCGGTGCTGTTCAACCAGTACGGCCTGAAGGAGATCTGGGAGGAGGAATACGCCAAGGTCGGCGTCAAGCACATCTCCGCCGGCGCCTGGGATCCGTGCCACTTCGCCACCAAGGATCCGATCCGCAGCCTGGAGGACCTGAAGGGCAAGCGCGTCTTCACCTTCCCGACCGCCGGGCGCTTCATGGCGCAGTTCGGCGTGGTGCCGGTGACGCTGCCCTGGGAGGACATCGAGGTCGCGGTGCAGACCGGCGAGCTCGACGGCATCGCCTGGTCGGGCATCACCGAGGATTACACGGTGGGCTGGGCCGACGTGACCAACTACTTCCTCACCAACAACATCTCGGGCGCCTGGGCGGGATCGTTCTTCGCCAACATGGAGCGCTGGAACGAGCTGCCGGAGCATCTCAAGACCATGCTCCAGCTCGCCATGGACGCCTCGCACTACTATCGCCAGTGGTGGTACTGGGGCGGCGAGGCGAACCTGCGCGTCAACGGTACCAAGCTCGAACTGACCTCCATCCCCGATGCCGAATGGGCCCAGGTGGAGCGCGCCGCGCGCGACTTCTGGGACGAGATCGCCGCCGAATCCGAGGTCAAGGCCAAGGTCGTGTCGATCATCAAGAAGTACAACGACGACATGGAAAAGGCCGGGCGGCCCTACCGCTATACCTGATCCGATGCCGGGGCGGCCGCCGGGCCGCCCCGCGCGAGCCGGCGAACCGCTTCGCTCAAGGACGCGGTTCGTCTTTTCCTGACGGCGACCCGAACACGAGACGACACCCTCCATGGCTGGCACATTGACCTTCGAAGAGCTTTCCCGCCTCGTTGCAGACGGCGAGATCGACACCGTGCTCACCTGCCTCGTCGACATGCAGGGCCGGCTGATGGGCAAGCGCTACCACGCGCAGATGTTCGTCGATCACGCCTACAAGGAAACCCACTGCTGCAATTACCTGCTGGCGACCGATCTGGAGATGTACACGGTCGAGGGCTACCGGGCGACGAGCTGGGCCGGTGGCTACGGCGACTATGTCATGAAGCCCGATCTCGCCACGCTGCGCCGGGTGCCGTGGCTGGAGGGCACGGCCATGGTGCTGTGCGACGTGCTCGACCATCACACCCATGACTCCGTGCCGCATTCGCCGCGCGCGATCCTGCAGCGCCAGATCGCGGCCTTCGAGGCGCGCGGGCTGAAGGTCATGGCCGCCAGCGAGCTGGAGTTCTTCCTGTTCGAGCAGAGCTTCGAGGAACTGCAGAAGACCGGCTTCCGCGATCTGCGCCCGATCTCCGGCTACAACGAGGATTACCACATCCTCCAGACCACCAAGGAAGAGGCGGTGATGCGCCCCTTGCGCAACCACCTCTATGCCGCCGGCATTCCGGTGGAGAACACCAAGGGCGAGGCGGAAACGGGCCAGGAAGAGCTCAACATCCGCTACGAGGACGCGCTGCTGTGCGCCGACCATCACACCATCGCCAAGCACGCCACCAAGGAAATCGCCTGGCAGCAGGGCCGGGCGGTGACCTTCCTGCCGAAGTGGCATCGCGACAAGGTCGGCTCGTCGGCCCACATCCATCAGTCGCTGTGGACGCTCGACGGCGAGAGCCTGTTCCTCGACCGCGAGGCCGAACACGGCATGTCGCGGATGATGCGCCAGTATGTCGCCGGGCTGATCAAATACGCGCCCGACTATACCTACTTCCTGGCGCCCTACATCAACAGCTACAAGCGCTTCCAGGAGGGCACCTTCGCGCCCACCAAGACCGCCTGGTCGATCGACAACCGCACCGCCGGGTTCCGGCTGTGCGGCGAGGGCTCGCCGGCGATCCGCGTCGAATGCCGCATCGGCGGCTCCGACCTCAATCCCTATCTGGCGCTGGCCGCCCAGCTTGCGGCCGGACTGCGGGGCATCGAGGAGGAGTTGCCGCTCGATCCGCCGGTCACCGGCGATCTCTATCAGGCCGAACGCCTGCAGGACGTGCCGCGCACCCTGCGCGAGGCCACGCAGGCGCTCAAGGCGTCGAAAATGCTGCGCGAGGCCTTCGGCGAGGGGGTCATCGACCACTACGTGCGGGCCGCGGAGTGGGAGCAGGAGGAATTCGACCGCGTGGTGACCGACTACGAGATCGCGCGCGGCTTCGAACGCTGCTGAACCGGCGCGGGTCGCCCGCGCCCGAATTGTTTTGTCCCGAACGCCGCGCCTTTCGCGCGGCCTTCGTTTTCACAGGTGAATCATGTCGGACACGATCAAGCTGATTTCCCCGGTCGACGGGTCGGTCTATGCCGAGCGCCCCGCGACCAGCGACGCCGCGCTCTCCGCTGCCGTCGAGGCGGCGCGCACGGCACAGGCGGACTGGGCCGCCCGCCCGCTCGCCGAGCGTTGCGCCGCCGTCGCCGCCGCCATCGACGCGCTGGAGGCGATGAACGACGAGATCGTGCCGGAACTGGCCTGGCAGATGGGCCGGCCGGTGCGCTACGGCGGCGAGATGGGCGGCACCCGCGAGCGCACCGATTACATGCTCAAGATCGCTGAAGGCGCGCTGGCGCCCCGCCGTCACACCGATCGCCCGGGCTTCACCCGCCACGTGAAGCCGGAGCCGCTCGGCATCGTCATGGTGATCGCGCCGTGGAACTATCCCTTCATGACGGCGATCAACACGGTGGTGCCGGCGCTCGCCGCCGGCAACGTGGTGATCCTCAAGCACGCCGCGCAGACGCTGCTGGTCGGCGAGCGCCTGGACCAGGCGTTCAAGGCGGCCGGCCTGCCGAAGGGGGTCTTCCAGAACGTGGTGCTCACCCACGGCCAGACGGAAAAGCTGCTCGGCTCGGGCAGGATCGACCACATCAACTTCACCGGCTCGGTCGCCGGCGGGCGCGCCATCGAGCGGGCCGCGGCCGGCACCTTCGCCTCGCTCGGGCTGGAACTCGGCGGCAAGGATCCCGGCTATGTGCGCGAGGACGCCGACGTCGCCGCCGCCATCGAGGGGCTGGCCGACGGCGCCTTCTTCAATTCCGGCCAGTGCTGCTGCGGCATCGAGCGCGTCTATGTGCATGAGAAGCACTTCGACGCGGTGGCGGAAGGGCTCGCGGAGATCGCGCGCGGCTTCACGCTGGGCAATCCGCTCGACCAGGCGACGACGCTCGGACCGATGGCGCAGGCCCGCTTCGCGGCGCATGTGCGCGAGCAGACCGAGGAGGCCCTGCGCAAGGGCGCCAGGGCGCTCGTCGATCCGGCCGGCTTCCCGGCGAACGAGCCCGGCACGCCCTATCTCGCGCCGCAGGTTCTGGTCGACGTCGACCACCAGATGTCGGTCATGCGCGAGGAAAGCTTCGGCCCGGTCGTCGGCGTGATGAAGGTGCGCGACGACGAGGAGGCGCTGGCCTTGATGAACGACAGCCCCTACGGCCTGACCGCCTCCATCTGGACGGCGGACGAGGCGGCGGCCATCGCGCTCGGCGACCGGCTGGAGACGGGCACGGTCTTCATGAACCGCTGCGACTATCTCGATCCCGCGCTGGTGTGGACCGGCGTCAAGGAGACGGGCAAGGGCGCGGGCCTGTCCGAGTTCGGCTATTACGCCCTCACCCGGCCGAAGTCCTATCACCTGCGCCAGTCGACCGGCTGACCCCGGGCCCCGTCTCACGGGAGGCCGACACCGGCCGGCGGGCCTCCTTCGTCCTCTCGCCGGCCGCATTCCTCTTTCCTCTTTTCCTCCGCTTCAAGGTTGACCGTCATGAGCGACACCCCTTCCGCCAACTGGTCCTATCCCACGTCCGTGCGCTTCGGCGCCGGGCGCATCTCCGAACTGGGCAAATGCGCCGCGAGTTGCGGCATGAAACGGCCGCTGCTGGTCACCGACCCGGGCCTCGCAAAGCTGCCGATGACCGGGGCCGCGCTGGAGATCCTGCGCGATGCCGGTCTCGCGCCGGGGATCTTCTCCGACGTGAAGCCCAATCCGACCGGCGCCAATATCGCGGCCGGGGTGGAGGCCTTTCGTACCGGCGATCATGACGGCGTGATCGCCTTCGGCGGCGGGTCGGGTCTCGACGCGGGCAAGGTGATCGCCTTCATGGCCGGGCAGACGCGGCCGATGTGGGACTTCGAGGACATCGGCGACTGGTGGACGCGGGCCGATCCGGACGGGATCGCGCCCATCGTCGCCGTGCCGACGACCGCCGGCACCGGCTCCGAGGTGGGGCGCGCCGGCGTCATCACCAACGAGGAGACGCATACCAAGAAGGTGATCTTCCACCCCAAGATGCTGCCCGCGATCGTCATCTGCGATCCGGAGCTGACCGTCGGCATGCCACGCTACTTCACGGTCGGCACCGGCATGGACGCGCTCGCCCACTGCCTGGAGGCCTATTCCTCGCTCATGTACCACCCGATGAGCGACGGCATCGCGCTGGAGGGCATGCGCCTGGTGTTCGAGAACCTGCGCCGCGTGGCCCAGGAGCCCGGCGACGTGGTGGCGCGCGGTCACATGATGTCGGCCGCCGCCATGGGCGCGGTCGCCTTCCAGAAGGGGCTGGGCGCGATCCATGCGCTGTCCCATCCCGTCGGCGCGCTCTACGACACCCATCACGGGATGACCAATGCGGTCTTCATGCCCTATGTTCTGGCCTTCAACCGGCCGCTGATCGAGAAGAAGTTCGAGCGCCTTGCCGGGTTCCTCGGGATCGACGGCGGTTTCGACGGGGTGATGAAGGCGGTGCTCGACCTGCGCGCCGATCTGGAGGTGCCGCACACGCTGGACGGGCTCAAGGTCGACGGCACGCAGACCGCCAGGATTGCCAAGATGGCGGTGGTCGATCCGACCGCGGGCGGCAATCCGCGCGAGCTCACCGTCGACGGTGCGACCGAGATCTTCGAGGCCGCGCTCACCGGCAAGCTGTAGGCGCGGCGGCGGTCGGCGGGGTCCTGCGGGCAAAACAACGCGGAAAAGCGCCGGCCGACCTCGCGTCGATTGACAGCCGGTCGCTTCCGACCCTACACCGATGCGCGCCCGCCAACCGTGGCGGGCGGGCATCTCAAGCGCGGGACGAGGCGACATGACGAACACGCGGATCGACCGCCGCTTTGCGGCGGTGAAGGCGGAAAACCGGCCGGCCCTTGTGACCTTCGTCACGGCGGGTGACCCCGACCGGGCGACGTCGCAGGCGATCCTCGACGCGCTTCCCGGCGCCGGCGCCGATGTGATCGAACTCGGCATGCCCTTTTCCGACCCCATGGCGGAGGGCGTGCCGATCCAGCGCGCCACCCAGCGCGCGCTCGCCGCCGGCCAGCGCATGGACGACACGCTCGACATGGTGCGGGCCTTCCGCACGCACGACGACGACACGCCCATCGTGCTGATGGGCTATTACAATCCGATCTACGTGCGCGACCCGAAGGTCTTCGTCAGGGAAGCCGTCGAGGCCGGCGTCGACGGGCTGATCGTGGTCGACATTCCCCCCGAGGCCGACGACGAGCTCTGCCTGCCGGCGCTGGAGGCGGGGCTCAACTTCATCCGCCTGACGACGCCGACGACCGACGACAGGCGCCTGCCGGCGGTTCTCGCCAACACCTCGGGCTTCGTGTACTACGTCTCCGTGACCGGCATCACCGGCGCGACGATCTCCAACCGCGCGAGCGTGGCCGAGGCGGTGAAGCGCATCAAGCGGCACACCGATCTGCCCGTGGCCGTGGGCTTCGGCGTCAAGACGGCGGAGGACGCGGAGGTGATCGGGCGCGACGCCGATGGCGTCGTGGTCGGCTCCGTGCTTGTCGAGGCCGTGCGCGAAAGCCTTGATGATGCCGGAAAGGCGACGGATAAGACAGTGGCGGCGGTCACGGAGCGCGTCGCCAGCCTGGCCGAGGGCGTGCGCCGCGCCCGGCCCCAGTGATCGGCGCGCAAGACTGATCGGCGCGCGGAAGCCCTGAGCCGCCGGACCCGACGAGACACGAACGGAACCTGCCTTGAACTGGATCAACAACCTCGTTCGCCCGAAAATCCGTGGCCTGCTGCAGAAGCGGGACGTGCCCGAGAACCTCTGGATCAAGTGTCCGGAGACCGGCGAGATGGTGTTCCACCGCGATCTGGAGGCGAACCAGTGGGTGGTGCCGAGTTCCGGGCACCATATGCGCATCGCCGGCAAGAAGCGTCTGGAGCTGTTCTTCGACAACGGCGCCTATGACGTCGTCGAGACGCCGGAGGTGGTGGCCGATCCGCTGAAGTTCCGCGACGAGAAGCGGTATACGGACCGGCTGCGGGAGGCCCGCAGCAAGACCGGCCTCAACGACGCGGTGACCGTGGCCACGGGGCTCCTGAAGGGCATGCCCGTGACGGCGGCGGTGCAGGATTTCGCCTTCATGGGCGGTTCGCTCGGCATGGCCGCCGGCGAGGCGGTGCTGACCGGGCTTGAGGAAGCCGTGCGGCGCAAGACGCCCTTCGTGCTCTTCGTCGCGTCGGGCGGCGCGCGCATGCAGGAGGGCATCCTGTCCCTGATGCAGATGCCGCGCACGACGATCGGCGTGCAGATGATGCGCGAGGCGGGCCTGCCGTTTCTCGTGGTCTTCACCAATCCGACCACCGGCGGCGTGACGGCCTCCTACGCGATGCTCGGCGACGTGCATCTCGCCGAGCCCGGCGCGCTCATCGGCTTCGCGGGCCCGCGCGTCATCGAGCAGACGATCCGCGAGAAGCTGCCCGAGGGCTTCCAGCGCTCCGAGTATCTCTACGATCACGGCATGGTCGACCTGGTGGTGCATCGCCACGATCTGCCGGAGACCATCGCGCGTATCTGCGCCGTGCTGATGCAGACGCCGGTGAGCGCGCCGGAGCCGGAGGACCTCGTCGCAGCGGAGCCGGAAACGTCCGAGGCGCCCGCGACCGACGCGACCGCGGATCCGGAGCCCGAGGCCGCGACCGGCGCGGCCCCCGACAAGGATGCCGGGGACGAGGAAACCGCGCCGCGCGAGGCCCCGAAGGCCGGCTGACGCAGGCCGTGCCGGTCCCGGACCGGCACGGGCGTTGCGCAGACGCGACACCGCCGGGGTCCGGCCTTGCGCGCGACCGGGCGGGCGCGTAAGGCAGGACGGACTGCAGGGCGAAATGCATGGAATGTCCGGCCCCGGCAAGTGCCGCCCAAGGATCTCCGGACCAGTCTCCGGACCGGGCGTATTCCAGGACGATCGACGGGCGCGGCGCGCCGTCTGACGGGCTTCGACGATGGATCAGGTCACGCAAATCCTCGACCGGCTTCTGGCGCTGCATCCGCGCGAGATCGACCTCTCGCTCGGCCGCATGGAGCGGTTGATGACGGCGCTCGGCCGCCCGCAGGACCGCCTGCCGCCGGTGCTTCACATTGCCGGCACCAACGGCAAGGGCTCGACCACCGCCTTCATGCGCGCGATCCTGGAGGCCGCCGGCCTCAAGGTCCACGTCTATACCTCGCCGCATCTCGTCGCCTTCAACGAGCGCATCCGCCTGGCCGGCCGGCTGGTGAGCGATGCGCGCCTCGTGGAGGCGCTCGACATCTGCGAACAGGCCAACGCCGGCGCGGAGATCACCTTCTTCGAGATCACGACGGCCGCCGCCTTCTGGCTCTTCGCCGAAGAACCGGCGGACGTCCTGCTGCTCGAGGTGGGCCTCGGCGGGCGGTTGGACGCGACCAATGTGATCGACGCCCCGCTCGCCAGTCTGATCACGCCCCTGTCGATGGATCACGAACGCTATCTCGGCGGCTCCATCGAAACCATCGCGGCGGAAAAGGCCGGCATCCTGAAGCCCGGCGCGCCGGCCGTCATCGCGCCGCAGCCCGACGCAGCCCTTGCCGTGATCGAGAAGATCGCGGCACAGCGCGGCGTGCCGCTGTCCGTCTTCGGCCGGGATTTCATGGCTTTTGAGGAAAACGGCCGGCTCGTCTATCAGGACGAGGGCGGCTTGATGGACCTGCCGGCGCCGAAGCTCTTCGGCGCGCATCAGGCGGTCAATGCCGGCATGGCGATCGCCGCCTTGCGGGCCGCCGGCCGTCTTCCGGCGACGGCGGCCATCGAACAGGGCCTTGTGTCCGTCGACTGGCCGGGGCGCATGCAGCCGCTCGGGCACGGGCCGCTGCTCGACCAATGCCCGCCGGGCACCGAACTGTGGCTCGACGGCGGGCACAACCCCGGCGCGGGCGTGGCGGTCGCCGCCGTCATGGGCGCCCAGCAGGAGCGCGCCGACCGGCCGCTCTATCTCATTTCGGGCATGCTCAAGACCAAGGATCCGGTCGGCTTCTTTCGGCCCTTCGCGGGGCTGGCCCGTCATGTGGCGACCGTTCCGCTGGCCTCCACCGATGCCTTTCGCCCGCCCGAGGATCTGGCCGAGGCCGCGCGCGAGGCGGGGCTTGCCGCGTCGCCCTTCGCGGGGCTCGAGGCGGCGCTCGCCGACCTGCGCGCCCGCGTCGAGGCGCACGATACGCCGCCGCGCGTGCTGATCTGCGGCTCGCTCTATCTGGCCGGTGAGATCCTGGCGAAGAACGGCATGAAGCCGGCGTGACCCCGGCGCGGGCTCACAGCTTTCTGAGCCGCACTTCGTTGATCGCGTGATCGCTGCCCTTGCCGAGGATCAGGTCGGCGCGCGGGCGGGTCGGGAGGATGTTTTCCTGCAGGTTGACCAGGTTGATCTCGCGCCACAGGCCTTCGGCAATCGCCAGCGCCTCGTCCTCGGCCACCGTGGAATACTTGTTGAAGTAGGAGCCGGGATCGCGGAAGGCGGTCTCGCGCAGGCGCATGAAGCGCGACACGTACCAGTCGTGCAGGATGTCCTCGTCCGCGTCGATGTAGATCGAGAAGTCGAAGAAATCCGAAACGAAGGGGATTTCCTTGCCGTCGCGCGGCAGATTGGTGGTCTGCAGCACGTTGAGGCCCTCGAGGATGAGGATGTCGGGCCGGTCGACGGTGACGAACTGTCCCGGCATGACGTCATAATAAAAGTGCGAGTAGACGGGGGCGCGGACGTTGCGCTTGCCGGCCTTGAGGTCCGACAGGAACTTCAGCAGCGTCGCCCGGTCGTAGCTTTCGGGAAAGCCCTTGCGCCGCATCAGCCCTTCCGCTTCCAGCACCGCGTTGGGATAGAGAAAGCCGTCGGTGGTGACGAGATCCACCTTGGGGCTCGCCGGCCAGCGCGCCATCAGCGCCTGCAGCAGGCGGGCGGTGGTCGACTTGCCGACGGCGACCGAGCCGGCGATGCCGATGATGAAGGGGTTCTTGACCTCGTTGGAGCCGAGGAACCGGTTGGTGGCGCGGTGGAGCTGCTGGGTCGCCTCCACGTAATAGGCGAGCAGCCGCGACAGCGGCAGCAGGATCGACTCCACCTGGGCGATGGAGACCGGGTCGTTGAGGCTTTGAAGCCGCCGCACCTCCTCCGCGCGCAGCGTCATCGGGGTGTCGGCCCTGAGCCGCGCCCATTCCGCCTCGCTGAACACCCGATACGGCGACAGCTCCTCCTCGGTGATCTTCCCGAGACTTTGTTCCATGGCGACCATCATGCCCCAATCCGTCTCCGGGTCCCCCCGACCCGTGCGAAGCCGCGCCCCTTGCCGTCTTGCGGGGGAGCGCTCTTCGTCCCGTCGCGCGCCTTAGGTCCGCGGACCCGTCAGTCCGCGGTGCGCGACGCCTTTTCCTCCAGTCCGCTCTGTCCGGTGCGCCGGGCCAGTTCCGCCATCACCGCGTCGAGCGGCACGTTGCGCGCCTTCAGCAGCACGAGCAGGTGATACAGAAGATCCGCCGTTTCGCCGGTCAGCCCGGCGGCATCCTCGTCCAGCGCGGCGATGACCGTCTCGACCGCCTCCTCGCCGAGCTTCTGGGCGATCTTCGGCACGCCCTTGTCCATCAGCTTGCGCGTATAGGACGCCGGGTCGTCGCTTGCCGCGCGCGCCTCGATGATGCGCTCCAGATCCGCGAGTGTGAAGCCGGTCATTGGTTCAACAGATCCTTCGGGTTCGCGGCGCGCCGCTCACGCGTCCATGCGAACGGGCACGCCGTTCGCCGCCATATGGGCCTTGGTCTCGTGGATCGTGTGCGTGCCGAAATGGAAGATCGAGGCGGCGAGCACGGCGGTCGCATGGCCGTCGCGAATGCCCTCGACCATGTGATCGAGCGTGCCGACGCCGCCCGAGGCGATCACCGGAACAGGCACGGCATCCGCGATGGCGCGCGTCAGCGCCAGATTGAAGCCAAGCTTTGTGCCGTCGCGGTCCATCGAGGTGACGAGCAATTCCCCGGCGCCGAGCTCGACGGCGCGTTTGGCGAAGGCGACCGCGTCGATCCCCGTCGGTGTGCGCCCGCCGTGGGTGAAGATCTCGAAGCGCTCCGGCTCGCCGGGCGCGTTGACCTGCTTGGCGTCGATGGAGACGACGATGCACTGCGACCCGAATTTTTCGGCCGCCTCGCGGATGAACTCCGGGGTCTTCACCGCGGCGGTGTTGATCGACACCTTGTCGGCCCCGGCGATCAGCAGCTTGCGGATGTCCTCCACGCTGCGCACGCCGCCGCCGACGGTCAGCGGCATGAAACAGGCTTCCGCCGTGCGCCGGACCACGTCGTAGATCGTGTCGCGGCCCTCGTGGCTCGCGGTGATGTCGAGGAAGCACAATTCGTCGGCGCCGGCCGCGTCATAGGCCTTGGCGGCCTCCACCGGATCGCCGGCATCGACCAGATTGACGAAATTGACGCCCTTGACGACACGGCCGTCCTTCACGTCCAGACAGGGAATGACACGCGCTTTCAGCATCTTGGCGGAACCTCGCAGGGCGTTTCGCGGGCGCAGCATAACGGCGCGGGCGCGAAACTGCAAAGACGGGAAACCACGGGGAGCAGGCACACGACCGCGCGCGGGCCCCGGGATCAGGCGGCCGACAGGGCGGCGAGCGCCTCGGCCGGGTCGAGACGCCCGTCGTAAAGCGCGCGGCCGGAGATCGCGCCGGCAAGCCGGGCGCAGTCGGGCGCGGCGAGGCGCTTCACGTCGTCCATCGAGGCGAGGCCGCCCGAGGCGATCACCGGGATCGACGTGCGGTTGGCGAGATCGAGGGTCGCCGTCCAGTTGATGCCGGCCAGCACGCCGTCGCGGTCGATGTCGGTGTAGACGATGGCGGCAACGCCCGCGTCCTCGAAGCGGGCGGCGAGATCGTGGACGGCGAGTTCAGAGGTTTCCGCCCAGCCTTCGACGGCGACCTTGCCGGCGCGCGCGTCGATGCCCACGGCGATCCTGCCCGGAAAGGCGGCGCAGGCGGCCTTGACCAGTTCGGGATCGCGCACCGCGACGGTGCCGAGGATCACGCGCGTGATGCCCTTGTCGAGCCAGCCCTCGATATGGGCCATGGTGCGGATGCCGCCGCCGAGCTGGACGGGATTGGAGGTCGCGGCGAGGATCGCGTCGACCGCGGCCCCGTTGCGGCTTTCGCCGGCGAAGGCGCCGTCGAGATCGACCACATGCAGCCAGGAGAAGCCCTGGTCCTGAAAGGCGCGGGCCTGGGCGGCCGGGTCGTCGTTGAAGACGGTGGCCTGGTCCATGTCGCCGAGCTTGAGGCGCACGCACTGGCCGCCCTTGAGGTCGATGGCGGGAAAGAGAAGGGGCATGTCGATTCGGGGAGCTCTCAGTTCGTGGATGGATTGAGGGTACGCCAAGCTTCGCTGAGGTCTGTACCGAACAACGCCGCTCCAGCCAAGACGACGATGAGAATGCCGGTCCATATGACTGATGCCGCGAGCCCCGTTTTCACCTGTTGCCAGAACCCGGTCTGTCTCGCGATTTCCTCTTTGATTTCGCGTACGCGGACCAGTGATTCGCTGTTTACGGCATTTTCGCGAATGCTGGGCTCCAGCGCTGACACGTACTCTTCCGCATATTGACTGAGCAGATCGGATGCACGGTCGCGGAGCGTTCTACGCATGTCATCCGTCAGATAGCTGGTGATGACAGCAGAAATCTCCTCGTCGGTCGGCCGACGATGCTTGTCTTCAAGATGCTTCAGGATCCAGTCGCGCTTCTGCCGCTTATAGAGGGCGTAAGCAACGAAGCCGACGAGATCGATATCGTTGTCCGTGTCTTCTGCGTAAAACTCGAAGACCTTGTTGTAGGCTTCCGGCGTGGCCGCACTTGAATCGCCCGACTGGCTCACGCCGGTTCTTTCACTTCATGCTTCCGGAAGGCCTCTTTGACACGCTTCAGGCCTGCACGATGAACGGATTCGTCAACCCTGCGAATGATCGTGCCATCCGGGAGTTTGACATCCGAGAACACGCCGCGTCCCTGCTTGTGAGGACGCATTGAATAGGTCACGTGTCCGCTGCGCGACACCGGCTTGCCGACTTTCGCCATTTCACTCTCCATCGCCACTTGCAGCATATAATCATGCAAGCACGTTTGTGAATCCCCTAAGGCGCCCAGTCGAGGAAGTTGGCGATCAGCGCGAGGCCGAGTTTCTGGCTCTTTTCCGGGTGGAACTGGGTGCCGATCATGGTGTCGCGGCCGACCATCGCGGTGATCGTGCCGCCGTAGTCGGCGGTCGCCAGAACGTGGTCGGGGGTCTCCGCCTTCAGGTGGTAGGAATGCACGAAATAGGCATGGCCTCCGTCGCGACCGGTTTCGAGCCCCGCGAGCACCGGGTGCGGGCGGGTGACCTGAAGCGTGTTCCAGCCCATGTGCGGGATCTTCAGGTCGGGGTCGTCCGGGGTGATCGCGGTGACGTCGCCCGGGATCCAGCCGAAGCCCTGCGCCGTCTCGAATTCGAGCCCGCGTGTCGCCATCAGCTGCATGCCGACGCAGATCCCGAAAAAGGGGCGGCCCTTCGTCTCCACGGCGTCGACCAGCGCCTCGGTCATGCCGTCGACCGCGGCGAGCCCGCGCCGGCAGTCGGCGAAGGCGCCGACGCCGGGCAGCACGATCCGGTCGGCCCGTGCCACCACGTCCGGGTCCGCCGTCACGCGCACCCGCGGATTGGCGCCATGGCCGCGGGCGGCGTGTTCGAACGCCTTTTCCGCCGAGCGCAGGTTGCCGGATCCGTAGTCGATGATGGCGATGAGCATGGAACTGTCCGTGGCAGGTCGGGTTCGGGTCAGGAGGTGCCGCGCGGGGGCGCGGGCGTGAAGCCGATCACCTGGGGTCCGCCGATGCGCGGCGCGCGCGCCGGCGCGGGCGGGCTCGGCGGCGCCGGCGCGGCCGCAGGAGCGGGATCGGGCGCGCGGGCCGCGGCGGCGGCAAACCCGGCGAAGAAGCGGCGTTCGGCATCGATGCGCGTCGCGCCCTCGACGACGCCCGCCAGCCGCCATCCGCGCCGTTCCAGCGTCCAGCGGCGCAATTCGTTCGCCTCCAGCGCGACGAGCAGCGAAAAGGCGGCCGCGACGACGCCGGGCACGGCCCCGCCGAGCGCCTGCGCGCTCGCTTCCAGCAGCAGCCCGACGACGAGATAGACGAGGAGCACCAGCCACAGCCGGTGGACGAGCATCCAGGGGATCGCGACAAACAGCGCCGGCCAGCAGAACCCTTCCTTGATGAAGACGGTGCGGTCGAAGGCCTCGTCGGTCATCTCGCCCGGCCGCGCGCCCGGCGGGATCATCACGGTGTAGATCGTCACGATACGCCTCCTTGCCGCGCGGCGCGCGGGCTCAACCGCCGAGCTGCCCCTTGGTGGAGGGGATGCGGCCCGCCTGGCGGGGGTCGGGTTCCACGGCCTTGCGCAGGCAGCGCGCCACCGCCTTGAAGCAGGTTTCGGCGATATGGTGACAATTGGTGCCGGTCAGGCCGGCGATGTTGAGCGTGATGCCGGCGTTCATCGCGAAGGCGCGGAAGAACTCCTCGAACAGCTCCGTGTCGAAGTCGCCGATCTTGTCGCGCGAAAAGCTCACGTCCCAGACCAGGAACGGCCGGCCCGAGACGTCGAGGGCGCAGCGCGTCAGCGCCTCGTCCATCGCCAGATGGCAGTCGGCGTAGCGGGTGATGCCGGTCATGTCGCCGAGCGCCTGCCTGAGCGCCTGGCCGAGCGCGATGCCCACATCCTCGGTGGTGTGGTGGAAGTCGATATGCGTGTCGCCGCGCGCCTTCACCGTGATGTCGATCAGCGAATGGCGGGCCAACTGCTCGAGCATGTGGTCGAGAAAGCCGACGCCGGTCGCGATGTCATAGGCGCCGGTGCCGTCGAGGGAAACCGTGACGGCGATGTCGGTTTCCTTGGTCTCGCGCGAGATGGAGGCAGTGCGCATCGAAAACGTCTTTCCTATCGGCCCGGAGCGTGCGGTCGACCCGGTGTCAGCGCCTTGTATCAGGCGGGTGCGGGCATGGAAATACCTCACGCGGCGCGCGGCCGGTTCGATGGATCGGGCGCGTGCCGGAAGAGGACCCGGCCGGGGATCTGGCCAAACCGGGCACACCTCGCGTAAGAGAACGGGAGACGCCTTGCGCCCGCCTCGACCGTCCGGAGACCGATTTGCGATGACCGCCCCCGATCCTTTGCCCCAGTCTGCCTCGATGCAGACCGCCCCGATGCATCCGCGGTTTGCCCCGCGCACCGCCCGCGACCGGCTGATCGTCGGCCTCGACGTGCCGAGCGTCGACGAGGCCCGCGACATCGTGCGCCGGACGGAAGGCGCGGTCGGCACCTACAAGATCGGCATGCAGCTGCAGTTCGCCGGCGGGCTGGCCTTCGCCGAGGAGCTGGCCCGCGCCGGCCACAGCATCTTCCTCGACGTGAAGCTGCTGGACATCGACAACACGGTGATGAAGGCGGTGGAGAACATCGCGCGCATGGGCGTGCGCTTCGTCACCATCCACGCCTACCCCAAGGCGATGCGCGCCGCCGTTCAGGCGCTGGAGAACGTCGGTGGCGACCTCTGCCTGCTCGGCGTGACGGTGCTGACCTCGATGGACGAAAGCGATCTGCACGAGGCCGGCTATGCGGGCTCGGTGCCGGATCTGGTGCGCGCCCGCGCGGCGGATGCGCGCGCCGCCCGCATGGGTGGGATCGTGTGCTCGCCGCAGGAAGTCGGCGACCTGCGCGGCGTGCTCGGTCCCGATCTGGTGGCGGTGACGCCGGGCATCCGCCCCGCCGGTTCCGCCGCCGGCGACCAGAAGCGGATCATGACGCCGGCGGATGCGATCCGCCAGGGTGCCGACTATCTGGTGGTCGCGCGCCCCGTCGTCACCGCGCCCGACCCGCGCGCGGCGGCGCAAGCGATCGTCGCGGAGATCGAAGCGGCTCTTTGAGGCGCAGGCCGCACCGGGGCGCTTGCGTAACCGGGATGCGTCCCCGCTAGGCGTCAGCCGGCCGCCGCCGCCGGGACCGCCTGCGTCCTGCGCTCGGAGGCAAGCGCTGTCGCGAGATGCTCGGTCGCGGCCTGAACGCCGCCCGCCCCATGCGGGATGCCGAGCACCGACAGGCCCATCTCGACGCTTGCCAGCGCCCCGAGCACGGTCGGCGCGTTGACGTGTCCCATGTGGCCGATGCGGAAGCCGTGGCCGTGGATCTCGGCGATGGTCTCGCCGATGGTGACCCCGCAGGTCTCCAGACAGAAGCGGCGCAACCGCTCCGGATCGTGGTCGGGCATCAGCACCACGGTGACGGAATCCGCCCGTTCTTCCGGGCGTTCGATATTGAACGCGAGGGCTCCGGCTTGCGCCCAGACCGCGACCGCCGCGCGCACGGCTTCGGCCAGCAGCCGATGGCGGCGCTGCGCGGCCGCAAGTCCTTCGGCGAGCAGCAGATCGAGCGCGGCACGCAGGGCGAAGATCAGATGCTCGGGCGGCGTGCCGCAGTATTTCTGGTAATGCGCCGCGCCCATGCGGAACGTCCAGTCCCAGTAATGGGTGACGAGCCCGGCCGAGGCATGGGCGGCCATGGCGCGCGGGCCGGCGGCGACGAAGGACAGGCCCGGCGGCGTCATCAGGCCCTTCTGGGTGGCGCTGACGGAGAGATCGACGCCCCAGCCGTCCATCTCGAAGGGCACGCAGGCGAGCGAGGCGATGGTGTCGACCATGAAGAGGGCCGGATGACCGGCCGCGTCGAGTGCACGGCGCAGTGCGGGAATGTCGTTGAGCGCGCCTGAGGCGGTGTCGATCTGGACGACCAGAACGGCCTTGATTTCATGGGCGTCGTCGGCCGCCAGCCGCGCCTGAAGCGCGGCCGGGTCGACGGCGCGGCGCCAGTCGCCGGGAAGCAGCTCGACGTCGAGCCCCAGGCGCGCGCCCATCTCGCCCCAGCCGCGTGCGAAGCGGCCCGATTCCAGCACCAGAACCCGGTCGCCGCGCGACAGCGTGTTGGACAGCGCCGCCTCCCAGGCGCCATGGCCGTTGGCGGCATAGATGAAGGTCTCCCCGGCGGTGCCGAACAGCGTCTTCAGGTCGGCCAGACAGCGGTCGGTCATGTCGACCAACTCGCCCTGGCGGATGTCGATGGCCGGCCGGTGCATGGCCTGCAGAACGGCGTCGGGGACCGTCGTCGGTCCGGGGATCATCAGGACCTGGCGGCCATGGGCAAGCGTCACGGTATCCTCCCGCAAAGTGGGCTGGCGCGGCGGCCGGACGCGGCCCGCGCGAAACGTGGCGAAGGCCGCCCCCGGGCGGCGCATTCGTTCTGCAGTTTAAACGACGTTGCGTTCCGCGACAGGCCGATTTTCGGCGATGCGGGCCAGATGAAGCGGCGTGAGATCGAGCGTGCGGTAACGCTCGTGCACGATCAGCTCCGCGATCCCGCGCCCCGCCGCCGGTGCCTGCTGCAGCCCGTGGCCGGAAAAGCCCGCGCACAGGAAAAACCCCGGCACGCCGTCGACCGGACCGAGCAGCGCATTGTGGTCGAAGAGGTTCATGTCGTAATGCCCGGCCCAGGCGGCGCCCGGCTTGATCGCCTCAAAGGCCGGCACGCGATGGGCGATCGTCGGCCACAGATGCTCCTCGAAGAACGTGTGGTCGACCTCGAAGTCGTCCGTCTCCGGATCGTCGCTCTCCGGCGGGGCCGATCCGCACAGGAAGCCTGTGCCTTCGGGGCGCACGTAAGTGCCGGTCGGGTCGACCAGCAGCGGACAGCCCGCGACCGCCTCGCGGCAGTCGAAGGTGAAGATCATGCGCTTCTTGCTGACGACGGGAATGTCGACGCCGAGATCGGCGGCAAGGCGCGCGGCGCCGCTCGCGCCCGCGGCGTTGACGAGCCGGTCGCACAGCACCGTGTCGCCGTCGGCCAGCGTCAGCCGGAAGCCGTCGCCGTCGCGCGCGGCGGCCACCACCTCGCCGGCGCGATAGGGCACGTCGCGGGCCCGGGCGGCCTTGCGGAAGGCCTGCATCAGCCCGTAGCCGTCGAACCAGCCCTCGCCGCGCGCGCCCCAGCAACCGGCGGCCACGTCGTCGACGTTGAGCCAGGGAAAGCGCTCTTGCAGGCCGTCGGGCTCGAGGAAGACGATATCCGCGCCGAGCCGGGTCTGCAGGGCGTGGTTGGCCTCCAGAAGGTCGCGCCTGTCGGGCGTGGCGAGAAACAGGTAGCCGCCCTCGTGCAGGTCGATCGCGGGCCGGTCGTCGCCGACCGCGAGACGCGTGCCGATCTCGCGCAGGAAGTCGATGCCGTAGAGCGAGATCTCGATGTTGACGGCGGTGGAGAACTGCTGGCGGATCGAGGCGGCGGAGAGCGCCGAGGCGCAGCGGGCGTAGGAGGGGTCTTTCTCGATCACCAGGACCGATCCGTTGAAACCGGGGTCCATGGCGAGATGGCAGGCGATGGAGGAGCCCATCACGGCGCCGCCGACGATGGCGACGTCGACGCGGGTCTGGGTCATGGCTGTGATCTCGTTGGCAGGGCGAACATGCTGAGCGGAAACGAAAAACGCGGGCGAGGAATCGCCCGCGTCCAACGCTAGCACGAATTTTCGCGTCGTGCCGAGATCAGAAGAACGCCTGCAGGCCGGTCTGCGCGCGGCCGAGGATCAGCGCATGGATGTCATGCGTGCCCTCGTAGGTGTTGACGGTCTCCAGGTTCTGCGCGTGGCGCATCACGTGGTACTCTTCCTGGATGCCGTTGCCGCCGTGCATGTCGCGGGCCTGGCGGGCGATGTCCAGCGCCTTGCCGCAATTGTTGCGCTTGACGATGGACACCATCTCCGGCGCCGCGCGGCCCTCGTCGAACAGACGGCCGACGCGCAGGGAGGCCTGCAGGCCGAGCGAGATCTCCGTCTGCATGTCGGCGAGCTTCTTCTGGAAGAGCTGGGTCTGGGCGAGCGGCTTGTTGAACTGCTTGCGCTCCAGGCCGTAGTCGCGGGCGCGGTGCCAGCAGTCTTCCGCCGCGCCGAGCGCGCCCCAGGAGATGCCGTAGCGGGCCCGGTTGAGGCAGCCGAACGGACCCTTCAGGCCGGAGACGTTCGGCAGCAGCGCGTCCTCGCCGACCTCGACGTTGTCCATGACGATCTCGCCGGTGATGGAGGCGCGCAGGGAGAGCTTGCCGCCGACCTTCGGCGCGCTGAGGCCCTTCATGCCCTTTTCCAGCACGAAGCCGCGGATCGCGCCGTCATGGGCGTCGGACTTGGCCCAGACGACGAAGACATCGGCGATCGGCGAGTTGGAGATCCACATCTTGGATCCCTTGAGCCGGTAGCCGCCGTCGATCTTCTCGGCGCGGGTGCGCATGCCGGCGGGATCGGAGCCGGCGTCCGGTTCGGTCAGGCCGAAGCAGCCGACCCATTCGCCGGAGGCGAGCTTGGGCAGGTACTTCTTGCGCTGGGCCTCGTCGCCATAGGCGTAGATCGGATACATGACCAGCGACGTCTGCACCGAGTTCATCGAGCGGTAGCCCGAATCGACGCGCTCGATCTCGCGCGCCACCAGGCCGTAGGCCACATAGGAGGCGGCGGCGCAGCCGTAGTCTTCCGGCAGCGTCACGCCGATCAGGCCGAGCTCGCCCATCTCGTTGAAGATCTCGCGATCGGTGCGCTCGTTCGCATAGGCCGACAGGACGCGCGGCAGGAGCTTGTCCTGCGCATAGGCGCGGGCCGTCTCCATGATCAGGATCTCGTCCTCGTTCAGCTGGTCGCGCAGCAGGAACGGGTCGTCCCACATGAAGCTGCCGCCGCCGGTCGGATTGGATTTCGGCTGAAGAGCGGTGTTGGCGGTCATGGTCTTTCGTTTCCTCCACGGTCGCGCGGGCCGCACGGCACTCGCACAAGGGTCGGGGTGTCCCGGGACGGGTATCGGCACCGGCAATACGGGACGGTGCATGCGTGCACGCGGATCCGTTACAAGGCGGCGACCGCCCGGGCAGCAATTTCACGCCGCCGGAGTGTCTTGTCTGGGCAGGCGTTGCGAAAGTGATATTGTGTCCCGAGTTCATGAGTGAATGGAATAGGCTTTGAAACGCGGATTCGTTCCCCACGCCGACAGCCTGATCGCCTTCGAGTGCGCGGCCCGGCATGGCAGCTTCACCCGGGCGGCCGAGGAGCTGCATCTTACCCAGGGCGCGGTGTCGAAGCAGGTGCGCCATCTGGAGACCCGGCTCGGCGTCGAGCTGTTCAAGCGGGTGCGCCAGCGCATCGTGCTGACCGATGCCGGCCGGCTCTATCTGCACGACGTGCGCGGGGCGCTGGAAAGCCTCACGGCGGCGACGCGTCAGGTCATGTCCTTCGCCGGCAACGAGGACGTGCTCAATCTGGCGACCCTGCCCTCCTTCGGCACCCGGTGGCTGGCGCCGCGTCTGGCCCGTTTCGTGGCGGTGCATCCCACGGCGAGCCTCAATCTCGCGGTGCGCCTGCGCCCCTTCGATTTCGCCAAGGAGCCCTTCGACGCGGCGATCCACTACGGCGATCCGGTGTGGGCGGGGGCGATCGCCGAGCCGCTGTTTCGCGAGGACGTGATCGCCGTCGCCTCGCCCCGCTTTCGCGACCGCCACCGCATCGAGACGCCCGCCGATCTGGCGCCGCTGATGCGGCTGCACCAGTCGACCCGGCCGCTCGCGTGGCGGCAGTGGTTCGAATGCGCCGGCGTCGATACCGACCTTGCCTTCCAGGGGCCGCGCTTCGAGCAGTTCGTGATGATGGCCCAGGCGGCGGCGCATGATCTCGGCGCGGCGCTGGTGCCGCGGTTCTTCGTCGCCGAGGAACTGGACGAGGGACGCCTGGTGCAATTGTTCGACCACGTCCTGCGACTGCCCTCCGCCTATCATCTGGTGTTTCCCGAAAACCGAACCCTGCGCCCCATCGCCGGGGCGTTCCGCGACTGGCTGCACAGGGAGGTGGCACGCGAGAACGCCGACGAGGCGACCCCGGAGTTGATCCCGGACGCCGCGCCGTCCCGGGGGTGACCGGCGCCCGAGATCGACACCTGAGAGAGGCGCGGGCATTTCGGCTTTGCAGGCGCCGCGAATCCTGTTCGTATCGGTGTGTCTTCAGTCATGGAGATGCGGCGGTCCTGATCGCGGGGTTCCCCCCCTCCCTCCTCGCGATCAGGACCAACTTTCTTCCACGCGGCCCCTCAGGCCCGGGACCCCGATCCATTTCCTTCCGCCGAAACGGCCCGGATGGCCGACGCGTGCGACGCCCCGGCGGGCGGAGCGGGTCATCGACACGTCGCCGTGTCGCCCTGCGCCCCCTCCGGTTCGACGCGGACGCGGGTCACCCCCTGCCTCAGAAATCCGAGCTCGCGCGCCGCGCGCCGCGACACGTCGACGATCCGGCCCCGGACGAAGGGGCCGCGGTCGACCACCGTCAGCGCGATGCTTCGGCCATTGGCGAGGTTGGTGACGGTTATCCGCGTGCCGAAGGGCAGGCTCGGGTGGGCCGCGGTGAGGGCCTCCGGGTCGGCCTGGGTGCCGCTCGCGGTGAGGCCGCGCAGCTGATACCAGGAGGCCCTGCCACATTCCGCAGGGGATGCGGCGGCGTTTCCGGATATCGATACTGTCAAAAACACGGAAAGAGTCAGGTTGCGAATCACCGAATCACATCCTTATTTTCGATAGGTCATTTATAGCTTTTATTCACACGTGAACTTTCGATCTGCACAGGTTGTCTTCATGGGATTCCTTAGAGGCATTTTTAGGATGGTTGAGCGCATGCCTGCCGGGCGAGGGGCCGTTTCGGGCACTGAGGGTCCGGATTCTGGTTGGGGGGACTGGAGTTGGGCGAGGCACGACGATGACGGATCGTGAGGACGCGGATCCTCGGCGCACCGGCAGCGGGTCGCATGGCATCGAGGACGGCCTGCATGCCCGGGTGATCGCGGCGTCGCCCGATCCCATCTACTATTGCACGCCGGATTATGTCGTCCGCGAGGCGAATGCGCTCTATGCCGAAATCGGCGGGCACACGCGCGATCATGCCATTGGCCGCACCGTCGCGGATCTGGTGGGCCCTTCCGTCTTTCAGTATCGGCGCCCGCAGCTCGACAAGGCGTTGTCCGGTGTCGCGACGACGCTGCAGGCCGGCGTCGACGTGCCGGGCAAGGGGCGGCGTTACTACGATGTGACCTATCAGCCGGTCCGCGACACGAAGGGCACGGTCATCGGCGTCGCCGCCTTCGGGCGCGACGTCACGGAGCTCAAGCGCGCGGACGATGCGTTGCGCATGTACAAGAGCGTCATCTCGCAGATGGCCGATCGCATCTCCATCATCGACCGCGACTATCGCTACAAGATGACCAACGAGAGCAATGCGCGCTGGTATGGCGACGAACCGGAGCACTTCGTCGGGCGCCCGGTCGAGAGGCTCGTCGGCCAGCAGCGGTTCGAACGGGAGGTCAAACCCACCCTCGAGCGCTGTTTCGCCGGCGAAACGGTGGAGTATGATTTTGACACCACGGCGCCGGACGGTCGGGCCGTGATCATCGGGGCGCGGCTCGAGCCGTTCCGCAACGGGTCCGGTGCCATCGAGGGGGCGGTCGTCACCCTGCGTGACGTGACCGAAAACCGACGGCTCGCCGACCGGCTGGAAAAGCTGGCGCTGGCCGACGATCTCACCGGGCTCGCCAACCGCCGCGCCTTCGAGAAATGGCTCGACCTGCGCCTGACGAAGCTGGCCGAGGGCAATGTGACACTCAGCGGCTTCAGCGTGGTCTTCATCGATCTCGACGACTTCAAGATCGTCAACGACACGGCCGGCCACGGCGCGGGGGACCGCTTCCTGCAAAGCATCGCCGAGCGGCTGGCGTCCTTCGCGTCCGACACGGTGCATGTCGCGCGCATCGGCGGCGACGAGTTCGGCTTCGTGATCGACGGCGAGAACCGGGAGTACGCCCGCGCCCTGTGCGGCGGGATTCTCAAGGCGTTCGACCGCCATCATTTCGCCAGCGAGGGCATGACCTTCCGCAGCGGCGCGAGCCTCGGGCTCGCCACCGTGACCCGCGACATGGTGCGCGCGCAGGACGCCGACATCGGCAACGTCCTGCAATGGGCCGATCACGCCTGCATGCAGGCGAAGGCGGCGGGCGGCCGCCGGCTGGTGGAGCATCGGGCCCGGGACGGCATCACCGCGACCCGGCGCACCGAAGTGCATCATCTCACGCTGATCGAGCAGGCGCTCGCCGAACCGGGCCTCCTGTCGCTGCAACGCATGCCGGTGGTCGACGTGGAAACGCGCGCGCCGGTGATGCACGAGATCCTGCTGCGCCTCGCCATGCCGGACGGGACGCTCCAGGGCCCCTCGCTCATTCTGGCCACCGCCGAGCGTCACGGCCTGATGCGCGACGTCGACCGCTGGATGGTCGAGGCGGTGCTGGACCGTCTCGAGCGGCGCCCGCCGGAGTTGCCGGTCGCGATCAACCTGTCGCACGACGCGCTGGGCAGCGCCGCCTTCGTCGATCCGCTTCTGGAGCGGCTGCAGGCCGCCCCCGCGATTGCCGAAAAGCTCGTCGTCGAGGTGTCGGAAACCGCGATCACCCGCCTCACGGCCGCAAGCTGGACCTGTCTCGGCGATCTGCGCCGTCTCGGCTGCCGGGTGACGCTCGACGACTTCGGCAAGGGGTTTTCATCCTTCTCCCAGCTTCGGGAAAACGCCTTCGACATGATCAAGATCGACCGCGTTCTGACCTCCGGCATCGCCGGCGATCCGGTCAAGCGCGCGGCCGTCTCCGGCGTGGTCGGACTGGCCGAGGCGCTCGACCTGCCCACGGTGGCGGAATACATCGAGGACGCGGACGGCTTCGCGCCCCTCGCCGACCTCGGCGTGCGCTACGCCCAGGGGCATTATCTCGGCCGGCCGACGCCCTGGGCCGACACGGTGGGGCCCGATACGGTGTAGCCCGACACGGCGCGGCCCGAAACGGCGTGAGGCTGCGCGCTCAATCGGGGACCGTGGGGCGGGGCAGCGGGGCGCGCAGGTCCGGATCCTCGGGAAAGCGCTCCGCAATCGCGCGGTCGAGATCGGCCAGCCGCACCGCGTCGCCGACCGCGGCAAGCGCCGCCCGGCGCGCGCGCCACACCTGCTTGCGCCAGCGCTTGGGCAGGGCCCGCAAGGCGGGATCGGCGTCAAGCCCGGCCTGAAGCGCCGCGAGGCGGTCTGCCGCCTCTTGCGCCCGTCCGGCGGCGAGCAGGATCTCCCCGGCGAGCAGCGCATGGCCGGCATTGGCGCGCAGATGCGGGTCTTCGCTTGGATGGCCGGGCATCAGCCGGGTGAGATCGTCGGGGAGGTCTCCCTGCGCGAAGCGCCGCCCCGTATCGGCGAAGCGGACGAGATCCGCCCGTGTCTCGCGCGCGAGAAGGTCGCGGTCGGCGCAAAGGGCATCGAGGTTCCGGTCGAAGCGGGCGATCAGCTTGCGGATGACGTTCTGGCTGTAGAGATGGTCGTGGCTTGCGTGCGACGACCGCAATGTGAGCAGGCGGACGCGCGCCGGCAGGGTCGTGTCCATCAACGCTGCGGCGCCGGCGGCATCGACCGGGTCGAACAGGCCGAAGACGAGCGTGATCGGCGGTCCGGCCTCGGCGCGTCGCAAGGCGGCGGCCAGATCCGGTCCGCGAACGTGTCCGCGCATGTGCTGCGCGCTTTGCGTGCCGGGCGCGCCGAGTTCGAATTCGGGACCGAAGGCGTAGATCGCCCCGTCGCCGCGCCGCAGGCCGGTCAGCAGCGCGCCATAGGCCCCCTTGGAGGCGCCGTAATGGATGACACGCGCCGGGCGTGCCGCCTGCACCGCCGCGTCAATGGCTGCGTCGATTGCCTGTTCGCAGCCGATGTACCAGCCGGCATCCGGTGCGTTGAGAAACAGGCAGGCGTGGCGCGTGGCTGAAAACAGCCGCTCCAGACCGAAGCGCCCCGGCGCCACCCGGGCCTGCGAATAGACGACGACGAGGCACGGCCCGGCTGCTCTTTCTTGCGCCGACCCAGCGTCCGGGCCCGCCGGGCGAAACCGCCAGACGAGACCGGTGTCGGGATCGTGCCCCCGTTGTTCCTCTCGCTCCGGCTCTTGCATTCCTGTCCCGATGCCTGTTGCCACCGCAGATCAGAGATGCGCCAACGCCCGACCCGGCGCAAGGGCGCGGGCGGGTCGTTGCAATAAAGGCGGGGGCGATCAGATCTGCGGGCCGATCCAGAAGTTCGCTTCGGTCGCCTTGCGCGGCTTGCGGGCTTCCGCGATATGCGCGGTGGCGGGATCGAGCGCGGCGAACGCCTCGTATTGGGTGAGGAACACCCGCCCGCTCAGATGCGCCAGGAACTCCGTGCCCTCCAGCCGGTCCATCACCGGTCCCTTGACCTCGGACAGATGGAAGCTGACGCCGGAATCCGACAGGCGGCGGTTGATCTCCTCCAGGCTTTCCAGCGCCGAGGCGTCGATCTCGTTCACCGCCGTGCACATCAGAACGACGTGTTTCAGTGCGGGACGTTCGGCGACGAATTCCAGCAGCCGGTCTTCCAGATAGCGGCTGTTGGCGAAAAACAGGCTTTCGTCGACGCGCACCGACAGCACGCTGTCGCCGGTGATCACCTGGTGCCGATTGACGTTTCGGAAGTGCTCCGTGCCCGGCACGATGCCGACGATGGCCATGTGCGGGCGCGAGTTGCGATAGAGATAGAGCGCGACGGAGACGGCGACGCCCGTCACCACGCCGGTCTCGACGCCGAAGCCGAGCGTCACGAGGATCGTGCCGGCCATGGCCGCGAAATCGCTCTTGGAATAGGCCCAGACCTGGCCGAGCGCCTTGAAGTCGACCAGCGACAGCACGGCGACGATGATGGTCGCGGCCAGCGTGGCCTGCGGCAGATTGGCGAGCAGCGGCGTGAGGAACAGGGTCGCCAGCGCAATGCCGACGGCGGTGAAGGCCCCAGCGGCCGGCGTGCGCGCACCTGCGTCGAAATTCACCACCGACCGGGCGAAGCCGCCGGTCACCGGATAGCCGCCGGAGACGGCCGAGGCGATGTTGGCCGTGCCGAGCCCGATCAGCTCCTGGTCGGGCACGATGCGCTGGCGCTTCTTGGCCGCGAGCGTCTGGGCGACGGAGACCGATTCCACGAAGCCGATCACCGAGATCAGCAGCGCCGGCACGGCGAGCTGCGACCACAGGTCGAGGCTGACCGGCGGCAGCGTCGGCATCGGCAGGCCGGTGGGAATGTCGCCGACGAGGCGCACGCCCTTGTCGCCCAGCGAAAAGACCACCGCCGCGACGGTGGTGACCGCGACCGCCGCGACCGGGCCGGCCTTGGCGATCACATCGGCCATGCGCGGGCCGAGGCCGGCCTTGCGCATCAGCGGCTTCAGACCGCTGCGCACCCAGAACAGGAAGATCGTGGCGGGAACGCCGACGGCGAGCGTGTAGATATTGGTCTCGGGCAGCGCCGCGACCAGCGCGACCACCAGCTCGAACAGGTTGTGACCGCTGGCCGGCACGCCGAGCAGATGCTTGAGCTGGCTGGCGGCGATGATCAGACCCGAGGCCGTGATGAAGCCGGAAATCACCGGATGGCTCAGGAGATTGGCGAGAAACCCGAGGCGGAACACGCCCATCACCAGAAGCATCAGGCCGGACAGGAAGGCGAGCGCGATGGCCGCGCCGAGATACTCCGGCGTGCCCTGCTGCGCCAGTTCGCCGACCGCCGAGGCGGTCATCAGCGAGACCACGGCGACCGGCCCGACGGCCAGCGCCCGGCTGGTGCCGAACAGCGCATAGGCGACCAGCGGCAGGATCGAGGCATAAAGCCCGATCTCCGGCGGCAGGCCCGCGAGCAGCGCATAGGCCAGCGACTGCGGGATCAGCATGATCGTGACGATCAGCGCCGCGATCAGGTCGTCGGTCGCCGTGTCGCGCGTGTAGCTGCGGCCCCAGTCGAGAATGGGGAGGTAGGACGCGAGCTTCTTCATGGGGGCGTCTCGTCTTGATCGTTTGGCGGTGTCGCCTGGCGGTCGGGCGGTTCCGGAGGGTTCCGGACAAAAGGCACGAAGGTACCGTCCGGGCGGATCGCGGTCCGCCCGGTCGGGGTCGGTCGGGGGAAATGAAGCGTCGCCCGTTCCGCGGGCGCGCAACTATCCGGTTTCGGCGAGCCGGGCGAGAACCGGGCGCAGGCCGGAGAGGTCGTACCCGGCCTCGGCCGCCAGACGGATCACCTCGTCCGGATCGCGCTGCCCGGCCTGGGTCAGCGCCCACAGGTTGATGGAGCGCGTGCCCGTGCGGCAGAAGGCGAAGACCGGGCCTTGCGCCGCGTCGAGGATCTTGCGCAGGCCCTCGACGAGATCGGGGGCGATCCCCTCGCGGCCGATCGGCAGGCTGGCGTAGGAAAGCCCCGCCGCCTCCGCCGCCGCCGCGATCTCCGCGCCCGCCGGCTGGTCGAAGGCCTCGCCGTCGGGACGGTTGTTGACGATGGCGACGAAGCCCGCGTCGCGGATCGCCGCGACGTCCTCCGGCCGGATCTGGTAGGCGACGGTGATCGTGTCGTCGACCTTGGCGGTTTGCATGCCCGATTGTCCTCGCGTCGTTTGTCCTTCCGCGGTGTCCGCGGTCGTCAAAGTTCGTTGACCGGCACCTTGAGGAAGGTCTTGCCCTGATCGTCCTTGGGCGGCAGGCGCCCGGCGCGCATGTTGACCTGAATGGACGGGATGATCAATTTCGGCATGTCGAGCGTCGCGTCGCGCTCTGTGCGCATCTTGACGAATTCTTCCTCGGTGATCCCGTCGCGGGCGTGGATATTGTGCTGGCGTTCCTCCGCGACCGTGGTTTCCCAGCGGATCTCGCGGCCGTTCGGGCCGTAGTCGTGGCACATGAACAGGCGGAAACTGTCGGGCAGGGTCAGCACCTTGCGGATCGAGCGGTAGAGCTCGCCCGCGTCGCCGCCGGGAAAGTCCGCCCGCGCGGTGCCGCCGTCCGGCATGAACAGCGTGTCTCCGACGAAGACCGCATCGCCCATCACATGCGTCATGCAGGCCGGCGTGTGCCCCGGCGTATGCATGGCGAAACAGCTCATCTTGCCGACGGTGTAGGTGTCGCCGTCCTTGAACAGCCGGTCGAACTGCGACCCGTCGCGCTGGAATTCGGTGCCTTCGTTGAAGACCTTGCCGAAGGTGTCCTGCACGACGGTGATGTTCTCGCCGATGCCGATCTTGCCGCCGAGCTTCTCCTGGATGTAGGGCGCGGCGGAGAGATGATCGGCGTGCACATGGGTCTCGATCAGCCATTCCAGCTCAAGGCCATTGGCGCGGATGTGCTCGATGATCCTGTCGGCGGAGGCGAAGGAAATCCGGCCGGCCGCATAGTCGATGTCCATGACGCTGTCGACGACGGCGCAGGCGTTGGAGGCGGGGTCCTTCACCACGTAGGAGATGGTGTTGGTGGGTTCGTCGAAAAAGGCGGTGACGTCGGGCTTGGTCGCGACGTCGACCGGGTAGCAATGGGCACTCATCTCGATCGCTCCTTGGGTTTGCGTTGAGGGATCGTGTTGGACTTGGGGTGTGCGGCCGACCTGTTCGGCCGGCCGGCCGTCAGCTCGTTTGCGCGGCGGTGCGGGCGCGGGCGGTCTCGACGATCTTGGCGAGCCCCATGCCGACCACGAGCGCGGCGACGAAGATGACCGGCTCGGCGCGACCGAGCCCCAGCGCGGGGACGGCGCCGCCCGGACAGAAGCCGGACAGGCCCCAGCCGACGCCGAAGGTCGCCGCCCCGCCGATCAGGCGCAGGTCGAGATCCGTCTTGCTGGGCAGGGCGAAGCCGTTGGCGAGCAGCGGATGCGACTTGGCCAGGACGAGGCGGAAGCCGATGGCCGTGACCACCAGCGCGCCGCCCATCACGAAGGCGAGGCTCGGGTCCCAGGTGCCGAAGACGTCGAAGAAGTTGAGCACCTTCGCCGGATTGGCCATGCCCGAAACCAGGATGCCGATGCCGAAGACGATGCCGATGAGAAAGGAAACCGCGATCTTGGCCATGGGATCAGCCTCCGAAGACGTGGCGCACGAGATAGACGGTGACGCCCGTCGTCGCCATGAAGGTGAGGGTCGCGGCGATCGAGCGCGCGGAAAGCCGCGCCATGCCGCACACGCCGTGGCCCGACGTGCAGCCGCTGCCGTAGGAGACGCCGATGCCGGCGATCACGCCGCCGACGACCAGCATCGTGGTGGTCACCGGAACCTCGATCTGCGGCATCTGGCCGGTCGCCGCCAGCATCACGAGCGGGGCGGCGACCATGCCGGCGAGAAACGCCAGCCGCCAGCCCCAGTCGCCGTCGGTGATCGGCGGCAGCAGGTTGCCCAGCATGCCGGAGATACCGGCGATACGTCCGATCGCGGCCATCAGCGCGACCGAGGCGAGGCCGATGAGAAGTCCGCCGGCGGCGGACAGAACAGGTGTGAATTCGGTCATGTCTCCTCACGTTCCTCTTGTGAGAACGCCCCCTTGTGAACGGTGCCGCCGGGGATCCGGCCGACGTCCGGCGCAGCCCCGCCGGAAACGCCGGCAGGGACGGCCGGTGACGGTCGCCCCTGCGGTGAAACGCTCGTTGCAAATATATAAGGATATGCTAATTTAGCAAGTATGAATATTCAATATCTGGAAGATAACGCCGACCGCGCCGCGACGATGCTGGCCTCCATGGCCAATGCGCGGCGGCTGATGATGCTGTGTCATCTGGTCGACGGCGAGTGCAGCGTCGGCGCGCTGGCCGAGCACGTCGGCCTGAGCCAGTCGGCGCTCTCGCAGCATCTGGCGCGCATGCGCGCGCTCGGGCTGGTGGTGGCGCGCCGCGATGGCCAGACGGTCTATTACCGCCTGGCGAGCCGGGAGGTGATGGCGGTGCTGGAGACGCTGCACGCGCTTTACTGCCCGCCGCAGACGGGCAAGGGGGCTGGAAAGGGTGCCGCAAAGGCGGTTACATCGCCCGCTCCGGCGGAGAGCGCCGGGCCGGACACGCCCTCCGCGCCGGAAGAGGCCGAGGCGTCAGAGACCCTTGTCGAGGTCCGTCCCGCCTAGCACCACCTGGGTCCCGTCCTGGCGCTGGCGCGTCAGCGTGCCGGGCAGGCCGGGCAGCGGGTTTTCCTCTGCCTGCGGCAGGTCCCGATCGGCGCGCGGCGTCGACAGTTCGTTGAGCGGGCGCAGGATCCGCTCGTGGATGAGCGAGCCCACATGGACGGGTACGGTTCTGCCCGTCTCCGTTTCCACCCGAAAATGCGTCGGCCACAGCCGCAGCACCCAGCGCCCGTCGGGCGGCGTGTCGTCGTCGGGCGTGTCCTCGGCCCCGGTCGCCGACGGATGGGCGGTGTCGCGGCGGATCAGCACGAGTTCGGCGGCGCGGCCGTTCTGGATGCGCGGCAGGGCGGGCAGGTCCTCCGGCGCCGTCTGTCCGGCCAGAAAGCCGGCGAAGGTGGCGAGCGACCAGGCGGGCGCGCGCTGATAGCCGAGCGGGGCGAGCGCGTCGGCGAGCGCCTGCGGATCGCCCGCCCACTGGACGATCAGCGGCTCTTCCCGCTCGCCGTTCAGCTCGATGCGATGGCGCGGCAGGTCGCGCCAGCCGCGCGCCAGCCACTCCGCCTGCGACAGCGTCACCGTCGGCGCGACGGGCCGGTAGAGCGCAAGGCCTGCGTCGAAGTTGCGCGTCACATGGGCGCCGCCGACCACGATGACGGTCACGCTCGTCAGCGCGGCGAGCGCCCAGCGGCCGACCTTCTCGTTGTGGATCGAACCGAAGACGAAGGCGAAGGCGGCGACCATCGCCGTGCCGAAGGCAAGCCCGCCGATGACGTCGCTCATCCAGTGCGCGCCGAGATAGACGCGGGAAAAGCCGATGGCGCCGACCAGCGTGACGGTCACCGAAAAGACCGACGCCTTGACCAGCGGCGAGCGGTCGTGCGCCACCAGCACGGCGATGATGCCGTAGAGCACGGTGTTGAGCGTTGCGTGCCCGCTGGGGAAGGAGAGCGCGTCGGCGCCGGTGTAGATGTCGATCGGCCTTGCGCGATCCATCAACAGCTTGAACAGCGGCACGAAGAGCGCGGTGCCGGCGATGGCGATCAGGAAGCCGGTCGCCCGCCGCCACGCCCGGCGCATGAAGAGATAGGCCACGGTGACGCTCGCCACCACGGTGGTGACGATGCCGTCGCCGAGCATGGTGACGAAGGTCATCAGCTCGTCGCCCGTCGGCGTGCGCAGGCTCAGGAACAGGTTGCGCATCGCCGTGTCGGCGCGTTGCAGGCCGTTGTCGGGCGAGATCGCGGCCGCGAGACCGACGAACAAAGGCACGGTGACGAGCAGCAGCGTGGCGGAGACCAGCATGCCGGCCGAGCGGGGGTGCTCGGGATCGAGCATGCGGGCGAACCAGCGGGCCGCGCGGGAGGGGCGGGCCTCCAGCCAGCGCACGATGCGGGTGCGCCGTCCGGCATAGAGCGGCAGGACGATCAGGATCAGCCAGCGCGCCAGCATCACCGCGACGAAGAGCACCACCAGGAAGATGCCGAGCACGGTGGCGAGCCGTCCGCTGATCTCGCCGAGCGCGCCGAAGGCCGTGCCCGCCACATAGCCCGGCCCCAGATGGACGATGGTCCAGGCGATGGCCGAGGTCACGTTGATCACCGTGAAGCGGGTGACATTCATGCCGACCATGCCGGCGATGCCGGGCACGATGGCCTTCACGCCGGGCACGAAGCGGCCGATGAACACGCTCTTGCCGCCGTGGCGCAGAAAGTAGGCCTCGCCGCGCTCCACCAGCACCCGGTAGCGGTTGAACGGCCAGACCGACTTGATCCGGTCCTTGTAATAGGCGCCGATCCAGTAGGAGATCGCGTCGCCGGCGATCGCGCCGAGCGTGGTCCACAGGAAGATCGGCCAGGGGTCGAGCTTGCCGAGGCCGACCAGCGTGCCGGCGCCCACCAGCACGACGGTGGAGGGCACCACCATGCCGATCAGGAACAGCGCCTCGCCCATCGCGATGAGGAACACGACGGCATTGGCGAGGGTGGGGTTCTCGCCGATGAAGGCAACGAGCTGGTTGAGGAGGTCTGTCACGGGTCGCGGCTCGGGATCACTGAAGACGCGCGGCAGACGGGACCGCCCCCGCGCGATACGCAGGCGCGGGCCCGGGAGGCGCGCGCGTGTTACATGTACGCGCTCCGCAAGCCCGCGCCAATCCTCGCGATCCGGGAAAATCCGCCCGCGTCGGGAGCGGTCCCGATGGCGCTTGATGTCCCGGCGTTGCGCGTGCTGCGCAAACGCGCCACCCTGTCGTTTCGCCATGTCGTGTGTTCGCACAAGCCAGGAGGCGCTCCGCCCGTGTTTCAGTCGGCCGCATTGCCCGTGACCCTGTCGAAAGAGGATTTCAAGAAGCTGGAGCCGGCCCTGCGCACCGAGCTGCTCGCCGCGCAGCAGAAGATGATCGCCGGCGAGGCGGCGGCGCTGCTCATCGTGATCGCCGGCGTCGACGGCGCGGGCAAGAACGAGGCCATCGCCCGGCTGCTCGAATGGCTCGATGTGCGCCATCTGGCCTGCAACGCCTATGACGCGCCGAGCGAGGAGGAGCGCCACCGCCCGGAGCTGTGGCGCTACTGGCGCGACCTGCCGGCGCGTGGCCAGACCTCGATCGTGGTGTCCTCCTGGTACAATGCCCCCTTGCGCGACCGGGTGCTCGGCGAGATCGACGAGACGACCTTCCAGACGCGCCTCGCCCGCATCAACAGCTTCGAGCAGATGCTGTCGAACGAGGGCGTCCTGGTGCTGAAATTCTGGTTCGCGCTCCGCCCGGAGGTCCAGAAGGAACGCCTCGCGGCGCTCACCAGGAAGAAGAAGCGCGCCCGGCGCATTCTCGCCGAATGGACCGACATCGAGCGTTCCGCCACCGCCCAGGCGATCTTCGAGGAAGCGGCGGTGACCACCTCCACGCCGGCCGCGCCCTGGCTGGTGATTCCCTCGGAGGACACGGAGGCGCGCGATCTCGCCTTCGGCCGGGCCATCGAGATCGCGCTGTCGCGGCGTCTGGCGCGCGCTCAGCAGGCCTCCGAGACAAGGCCGCCGGCGGTCCAGCGGCTCACGCGCCGCAGCGCGGTCGAGGCGATCGATCTGTCGAAGCGCCTGTCGAAGTCCGACTATCGCGAGGAGCTGGAGCACTGGCAGGCGGAATTCGCGCATCTGACCGACAAGAAGGCGTTTCGCGATCTGTCGCTCGTTGCGGTCTTCGAGGGCAACGACGCGGCCGGAAAGGGCGGGGCGATCCGCCGGATGGTGCGCCCGCTCGATCCGCGCCGCTACCGGGTCCACCGCATCGGCGCGCCGAGCGACGAGGAAAAGGCCCGGCCCTATCTCTGGCGCTTCTGGCGCCGGCTGCCGCGTCGCGGCCACACGGCCGTCTTCGACCGCTCCTGGTACGGCCGGGTGCTGGTGGAACGCGTGGAGGGCTTCTGCTCCGAGGCCGACTGGCTGCGCGCCTACAACGAGATCAACGAATTCGAGGCGGAGCTGGGCGAGGCCGACACGCTGGTGGTCAAATTCTGGCTGGCGACCAGCAAGGAAGAGCAGCTCGCCCGCTTCAAGGCGCGCGAGGAAACGCCCTACAAGCAGTTCAAGATCACCGACGAGGACTGGCGCAACCGGCTGAAGTGGGACGACTACGCCATGGCCGCCGGCGACATGATCGACCGCACGTCGACCCATTACGCGCCGTGGGAGCTGATCTCGGCGGAAGACAAGCGCCACGCCCGGGTGCAGGTGCTCAAGCGCATGTGCAAGCGGCTGAAGGCGGCGCTCTGAGGCCCGCGCGAACGCCCGCGTGTTGCTTTCGGACCGAGGTGCTCAGATCACCAGATCGGCGGCATAGGCCGTGAGGATCCACGTCGGCAGGTGCGGCGCGGCCTCGATCAGGCGCCCCTCGGCGAAGACCAGCATCCGCTGCGGCGGAACGTTGAGACGTGAATTGTCGAAGACCATGCCTCTGTCGGCCCGAAGCACGGCCTCGCGGATCAGCGGCAGGCCGCGCGCGTAGCGCGCCCGGACCTTGTCCTCGGGGACATCGTGGCCGCCCTCCTCGGTGCGACCCTTCACCCGGAAGACGGACAGGTCAGGACTCTCGACTCCCACATGCAGGACGATGACGAGATAGTCCCGTTCCCGGGCCGTTTCGATGATGTGGAGTTTGGAGGGGTGCGAGAAGACGGTTTCGGTCGCAAAGCTCCGCCGTGCCTCCAGCAGCGCGCCGCGCCGCTCTTCCGCGATCCGCGCGGCCTCGTAGGATGCCTGCATCGACGGGTCGCGCAACTCGTCGCGCTGGATGATGTCCGCATTGATGAAAGGACCCGCGAAGCTGGGCGCGACGCGGGTCTGGTAAAGGGTCGACTTTCCGGCGCCGTTCGGTCCGGCCAGCAGAACGAGGCTTGGCCTCATTCGGCCGGGTCCGCCCTGGCGTGGACGAGATTGCCGCCGGCATCGAGCCCGACGCCCCGGCCGAGCGCCTGTCGCCGGGCGAAGAAACGCGTTTCCTCTTGCGAAGGCGCGCTCATCTTCTCGGTGAAGGCGTCGAGCCAGGCGATTTCCTCCTCGTCCGCCAGATGAACCGTATCGAGCTTCCCTTCGAGGGCGGCGGTGATGCGGGCATGGTCGAAGCGGCCGGAGTGCTCGATCGCCCGGCCGAGTTTTAGCCAATGGGTGATCTGGCCGGCGACCGACCGGCTGTGGAGATCGGCCTCGCGACGGACCAGCGCCATGATGTCATCGGCAAGTTTCACGGATTGCGCCATGGGAGCCTCCTGCGTCAGGGGTGCACAAAGGTAGCAAATTGCCACCTCTTGATCAAGGTTGCTCCGTGTCCTCCGCCGCCGACGGACGCGGGTCGGTTCCGGCGTGGAAGCGCCGGCGCTCACTCCGCCTTGTCGGTGAACCCCTTGCGGAAGGCGCGGGGCGACAGGCCCGTTTCGGCGGAAAACACGCGACTGAAATGCGCCGGATCGGAAAAGCCGAGGCGATAGGCGATCTCGGCGACGGCGATCTGGGTGTAGGCGAGCAGCCGGCGCGCCTCCAGCATCTGCCGCGCGCGCAGCAGCGCGGAGGCCGGCTTGCCGGCCTCGCGCCGGCACACGCGCGACAGATGCGGGGCGCTCACCGCGAGCGCGTCGGCATAGTCCGACACCGACCTCAGGTCGCCCCGCCGTGTGTCGAGCAGATCGAGAAAGCGGCCGTAGAGCCGGTTTTCCGGCGCGGCGGCGACATCCGCCGCGCCGGTCGTCGGGCTGAGTTCGCGCAAGAGCCAGACGAGGATCAGCGTCAGCCGCGCCCGAAGCGCCTCGCCGCGCAGCCGCGCGTGGCCCGCGTGTTCGGCGGCGAGCGCCTCCAGGTCCGGGGGCGGCGTGTCCACGCCCACCAGATGCGGCACCGCCAGCCGCCGTCCCGGGTCGAGCGCGGCGCGGATCGGCTCGAACACCGTGTCGGGCAGCGTGATCACCCAGCCCTCGGTACCGGGCCGAAAGCGGAAGCCGTGCACCGTCCCGGCCGGCAGGGAGATCAGCATGCGCGCGCGCAAGGCGCGCTCCTCCTCGCCCAGACGCATCACGCCGCCGCCGTCGACGATCCAGAAGAGCTGATGCAGGGCCGGGTGGCGATGCGCCGAGATGCGCCAGCGGCGGGGGCCGCTGCGCTCCACCAGACGTTCGATATGGACCAGATCGGGAAAACCCGCACGCGCCGGTTCGCCATACAATCCGTAATCGGGGGCAAGGGGCGATGTTCGATTCATGCAAGTATTAGATCGAAACGTCCCTTCCCTTGTCCAGCGGGTCTTTCCACACTCCGGTGCGAAATCGACCGGCCGCGCGCCGTCCGGCGGGGTCTCCTGCGCCCCGACAAGATCAACAAATGGAGAAACGCCCGATGTCCGCTCCCATGCCTTGCCCCGCGAAGACGCAGGTTCTGATCGTCGGCGGGGGCCCCTCCGGCCTGCTGCTGTCGCAGCTCCTGCACCGCGCCGGTATCGACACGGTGGTGCTGGAACGGCGCAGCCGCGACTATGTGCTGTCGCGCATTCGCGCCGGCGTCCTCGAACAGGGGATGGTCGACCTGCTGCGCCGGGCGGGCGCGGCGGAGCGCATGGACCGCGAGGGGCTGGTGCACGACGGGGTCGAGATCGCCTTCGAGGAGGACCGGCTGCGCCTCGATCTCGCCGATCTCACCGGCGGCAAGACGGTGATGGTCTACGGCCAGACCGAGGTGACGGCGGATCTCTATGCCGCGCGCGACGCGATGGGGGGCGTGATCGTGCATGAGGCGGAGAACGTCGCCCTGCACGACGTGGACGGCGACGCGCCCTATGCCACCTTCGAGAAGAACGGCGAGACGCACCGAATCGCCTGCGATTTCATCGCCGGCTGCGACGGGTTTCACGGCGTGGCCCGCCAGACGATCCCCGCCGATGTGCTCAAGACCTTCGAGCTGGTCTATCCCTTCGGCTGGCTCGGCATTCTCGCCGACGTGCCGCCGGTCAACGACGAGCTGATCTACGCCTGTCACGACAAGGGTTTCGCGCTGTGTTCCATGCGCTCGCAGACCCGCAGCCGCTATTACATCCAGTGTTCGCTGGAGGAAAAGGTCGAGGACTGGTCGGACGACCGTTTCTGGGAGGCGCTGGCCGCGCATCTGCCGGCCGATGTGGCGGGAAAGCTGGTCACCGGTCCGTCGATCGAGAAGAGCATCGCGCCCTTGCGCTCCTTCGTCACCGAGCCGATGCGCCACGGCCGGCTGTTCCTGGCCGGCGATGCCGCCCACATCGTGCCGCCGACCGGCGCCAAGGGGCTGAACCTCGCGGCCTCCGACATCCATTACCTTTCGACCGGTCTGATCGACCACTATCGGGGCGACAGCACGGGGCTCGAGACCTATTCGCAGCGCGCGCTGGCGCGGGTGTGGAAGGCGGAGCGCTTCTCCTGGTGGATGACCACCTTCCTGCACCGCTTTCCCGAAAAGGGCGCCTTCGGCGCCCGCATGCAGCGCGCGGAGTTCGACTATCTGAAGTCCTCGCGCGCCGCGCAGGCGTCTCTGGCCGAGAATTACGTCGGCCTGCCCTACTGACCTGTAACCGGTCGATCATGCGGCGTCCGTCGCCGACCCGACGGTTGTCCGGGATCCCGCCAGCCGCGCCGCCAGCGCGGCCGTCTCTTCCCGTGCCGCGCGCACCGAGGCGTCGTGCCGCGCGTCGCGAAACTCCTGATACTCGATCCGCACGGCATGCAGGTCGCGCACGCCCAGATAGCCGTTCACGGCCCGCAGATGCGGGATCAGGTGGTCCAGGTGGTCGCGCGGGCCGCCCGGATCGAAGCCGAACTCGCCGGCGGATGTGAGCGCCACCATCTCCTTGTCGCGAAGAACCGGCTCGATGGGAAAATCGCCGCGCGCCAGATCGAAGGAAAAGGTTCGGCCGATCCGCACCACATTGTCGACCCAGGCCTTCAGGGCCGAGGGCATGCCGCAATTGTACATCGGCACGGTCACGACAAGCAGATCGGCGGCGACCAGCTCGTCGACCAGCGCGTCGGAGACGGCGAGCGCCTCCCGCTGCGCCGGCGTGCGCGCGTCCGCGCCGGTGAAGGCGGCCGCGATCCACTCCTCCGTCACATGCGGCGGTGGTTGATCGGCGAGATCCCGGTGCATCCAGGTGTCGGCAGGGCGCAGGCGGCGCCATTCGGCCTCGAAGAGATCGCCCAGCTCCCGGGTCAGGGAGCGGGATCGCCGGGCGCTCGCATCAATGCGCAGAAGTCTTGTCATTGGCATGTCTCCAGAGTATGAAATCCACATCAAACTATTGATTAAATTATAATATTCAAACGATCTGATCACCTCTTGAGATGAGGAGAATTCATCGTGTCGTCCCATCGCCTCTCGCTTGCTGCAATCCGGGTCTTCGAGGCCGCGGCGCGGCTCGGCAGCTTTCGCGCGGCGGCTGACGAGCTTGGCCTGACGCCGACGGCCGTTTCGCATCGCATCCGCAATCTGGAGGCCGGTCTGGGGCTTCCCCTGTTTCGCCGGTCGCATCGCAAGGTCGACCTGACGGCCGCCGGCGCGGACCTGTTCGAGGCGGCGCGCACCGCGGTTGCCGTCATCGACGCGGCGGCGGACCGGCTGGTGTCGGCGGAGCGCGGGGTCACCCTGGCGACGACCCCGGCCTTCGCCGCGCTTTGGCTGGCGCCGCGCCTGTCCGCCTTTCAGGCGGCTTTCCCGGACGTGGCCCTGCGGGTCGAATCCGCCCATGCGCCGGTCGACCTGGAGCGCACCCGTGGCGTCGATCTTGCCGTGCGCTATCGCCCCCGCTCCGCGACAGACGGCCGGCTTCTGGCGCGCGAGAGCTTCGCGGCCTTCGCCGCGCCCGCGCTGGCCCGGCCGACAGCCGGGGGCGCTGCGGTGGGCGCCGCCCTGCTTGCTTGCCGCTGGCACACGCCCGCGCTGCCGGAGCTCCCGCTCGCCGTCTTCGAGACCGCGCTCGGCGCGCGGGTTCGCGAGCGCGTGATCTTCGACGACGAGCATCACGCGGCGCTCGCGGCGGTGTCCGGCAAGGGCATCGCCGTGCTCTCAGACGTGCTGGCCGGACATCTTGTGACCGCCTCGCTGCTGCAGGAAGTCGATCTCCGCCCGCGGGCCGACGGTCATTGCTACCGTCTCCTTGAGGCACCCCACGCGCGCACGCGGCGCGAGGTGACGCGTGTCACGGAGTGGCTGCTCGACGAAACCGCCGGTTTTCGCGCCCCGCAACCGGGCGCTTGAATCGGGTGCGGTTGCGACCGAAACTGCCCCGGCGTGTACCCTTTCCTCTCCCGATTCCCGGAAAACCTGCCATGACCGTCGATCTTCTCGTCACCAACGCGACCCTGCCCGACGGGCGGGCCGGCGTGGACATCGCCTGCCGGGACGGGCGCATCCTTGCCGTCGAGCCGGGCATCGCGGCGGAAGCGGGGCGGGTGATCGATGCGGCGGGGCGGCTTGTCTCGCCGCCCTTCGTCGACAGTCATTTTCATCTCGACGCGACGCTGTCCCTCGGCCTGCCGCGCATGAACGAGAGCGGCACGCTGCTCGAGGGGATCGCGCTGTGGGGCGAGTTGAAGCCGCTTCTCACGGTCGAGGCGGTGATGGAGCGCGCGTTGCGCTACTGCGACCTCGCGGTGTCGCAGGGGCTGCTCGCGATCCGCTCGCATGTCGATGTCTGCGACGACCGGCTCACCGGCGTCGAGGCGCTGCTTGAGGTGAAGAAGCGGGTCGCGCCCTATCTCGACCTCCAGCTCGTCGCCTTCCCGCAGGACGGGCTCTACCGCTCGCCGACGGCGGAAGCGAACCTGCTGCGCGCGCTCGACATGGGCGTCGAGGTGGTCGGCGGCATTCCCCATTTCGAGCGCACGATGGCCGACGGCGCCCGCTCGGTGCGCGCGCTGTGCGAGATCGCGGCGGCGCGCGGCCTCAGGGTCGATCTGCATTGCGACGAGAGCGACGATCCCCTGTCGCGCCATATCGAGACGCTGGCCTTCGAGACGCAGCGCCTCGGGCTGCAGGGTCGTGTCGCCGGCTCGCATCTCACCTCCATGCATTCCATGGACAATTACTACGTCTCCAAGCTCCTGCCGCTGATCGCCGAGGCCGGTGTGCATGCGATCGCCAATCCGCTCATCAACATCACGCTGCAGGGCCGGCACGACAGCTATCCGAAGCGCCGCGGCCAGACGCGTGTGCCGGAGATGCGGGCGCAGGGGATCACGGTCGCCTTCGGCCACGACTGCGTGATGGATCCCTGGTATTCGATGGGGTCCGGCGACATGCTGGAGGTCGCCTCCATGGGATTGCATGTCGCCCAGATGATGAGCCGGGGCGCGATGCGCGACGCGTTCGCCTGCGTCACCACCCATCCCGCGACCATTCTCGGGCTGGAGGGATATGGGCTGGCGCCTGGCTGCAACGCCGATTTCGTGCTGTTGCAGGCCGCCGATCCGATCGAGGCGATCCGCCTGCGCGCCCGCCGTCTCGCGGTGGTGCGGCGCGGCCGCGTGATTGCCGAAAGCGATCCGGTCCTCACGCGCCTAGACCTGCCGGATCGGCCGTCGACGCTCGATCCGGCCGACTATGCGCCTGCGGGCTGACGCCCGACCGCGGCTGGACGTCAGCCGCTTGGCGCGCCGGCAAATCTGGTCCATAAGACGCGCGACCGGCGACAACGAGGGGGTGCACGAATGGCACGGAGCACGGCGCGCGCTGACAGGCCCGATGCGGCGACGCAGACGGGATCCGGGGCAGCGGGCGGGTATGTCCCTCCCTATCCCTATCGCCATCCGGCGACACCCTCGGTGCCCGACCTGATCCGGCTGGGCCGCCGCAGCTTTCTGGACATCTGGCCGGCGCACGCCTTTTCGCTGCCGTGGCTCAAGATCGCGATCCTGCGCCGGCAGATCTTCGTCTGCAACAATCCGGCCACCGTGCAGGAAGCGCTCGCCCGCAAGCACGAGACCTTCCAGCGCAAGACGGCGCAGATGCGCCACGCGCTCGAGCCGCTGATCGGCGACGGGCTGTTCATCTCCGACAAGGAGACCTGGAAGGCGCGCCGGCAGATCGTGGCGCCGATCATTCATGCCTCGCGGGTACCCGCGTTCTTCCCCATCATGAGCGAGACCGTGGCCGAACGCCGCGCCGCCTGGGAGGCGCTGGGCGACGGCGGGCGGATCGACGCGCTGCAGGAGATGGCCCATCTGACGGCGGAGATCATCTGCCGCACCATCTTCGGCCGCCAGCTCGGCCGCGATTATGCCGCGGAGATCGTCGAGAGCTTTTCCGACTACCAGCGCCACATCGACCAGGTCGATCTGCCCTCGTTGATCGGCTTGCCCGACTGGTTTCCGCGCTGGCGCGGACGCGCGGTGAAAAAGGCGGTCAAGCGCATCGACACGGTGCTCGACGAGATCATTTCCAGCTATGCGGAGCGCGCCCGCGACGGCGAGACCTCGGTGATCGGCGGATTGCTCGACGCCCGCGACGCCGACGGCAAGCCGCTGTCGCGCGAGGCAATCCGCAACGAGGCGTCGGTGATCTTCATGGCGGGTCACGAAACGACGGCGAACACGCTGGCCTGGGCGTGGTTCCTGCTGTCGCAGGCGCCGGACGTGCGCGCCCGCCTGCACGCGGAACTCGACACCGTGCTCGGCGGCCGCGATCCCGGCTTCGACGATATCGCGCGGCTGCCCTACACGCGGGCGGTGATCGAGGAGACCCTGCGGCTCTATCCCCCCGTGCCGATCCTGGGGCGCGAGGCGCTCGCCGACGACACGATCACCGGCCAGCCGATCCCCAAGGGCTCCATCGTTCTCGTCGTGCCGTGGCTGCTGCACCGCAATCCGACCCTGTGGGAGCGCGCGGATCACTTCGAGCCGGAGCGCTTCCTGGAGGCTGCACGCGGCGGCCAGTCGAAATACGGCTATGTGCCGTTCGCCATCGGGCCGCGGATCTGCGCGGGGCTCGCCTTCGGCCTGACGGAGGCGATCCTGTCGCTCGCCATGCTCGCGCAGCGCTTCGATCCGGTGCTGGAGGAGGGCGTCGACATTCAGCCGGTCTGCCGCCTGACCCTGCGCCCGGGCGATGCGCTGCCCATGCGGCTGATGCGGCGCTGACGGGTGTTCCGCGGATGGCGGTGCGGGGCGCGGACGGGACGATGACGGGGCGTGAGGACCGGCAGGAGCCGACACGCGATCCTGCGCCCGCGCGCGACGGCGCGGTGACGATCCGGATCGACGAGATTCCCTTTGCCGAAACCATGGCGCCCGAGCCGGAGGCGCCGCCGCTCGGCGCGTGTTTCGCGCGCGGGGAGATCGGGCGCGCGGCGCGCGGGTATCACCTGTGGGATCGGCTGTCCGGCGGCGCCTTCGTCGCGCTCGACGCGCTGTTCCGCCGTCTTCCCGTCGATGTCGGTCCGGCGGTCGGGGCGGCCATCGCCGGCGTGACCCGCCGCCTGGAGGGTCGGCGCGTCTATGCCCGTCGGATCGCCCATAATCTCTCCGTCCTCGCGCCGGACGGTCCCGTCACGGGCACGGCGCTGGAAGCCAGCGTGGCGCGCTGGTGGCGCACCATGGGGCGGATGATGGCCGAATACGCCAGCGTCGAGCGCTATCGCGCGTCCCGACGGGTCACGGTGGAAGGCTATGACGCGCTGAAAGAAACGGGGCTGGCCGACGGGCAGTTCATCTATGTCGCCGTGCATCTCGGCTCGTTCGAACTGCTCGGCGAGGTCGTCAACAACGGTTTGAACCGGACCTGCATCGGCATCTGGGAGCCGGAGCGCAACCGCTTCCGCAACCGCCTGCTGTCGCGGCTGCGCCGCCGCTACGGCATGCATGTCTTCCCGCCGGGTCAGCGTTCGGCGCGGCACATCCACCGCTGCGTGGTGCAGGGCGGCACGGACATCCTGTGCTTCGTCGACGAGGTGCGCGCGCGCCAAAGCCATCTGCCGACCTTCGGCCGGCCGTTGCCGGACCGGGGCAACGGGGTCAACGCGGTGAAACTGGCGTTGCGCTCCGGCGCCCCGCTCATTCCCGTCTACATGCTGCGCGAGCCGGGCGGCCGCTTTCGCGTGCGCCTGCACCCGCCTTTGCCGCTCGACCGGGAGGTGCCCGCCGAGGAGGCGCTGCGCAAGGCGCTTGAGGAGATCGACGCCTTCTTCGATCCGATCGTGCGGGAGAATCGCGAGCAATGGTGGATGCTCGCCGAGGCGCGGCTGCCGGGGTTCGATCCGAACCGGACGTGATGCGAGCGGATGCGACGCGCCGGCTCAATAGAGCCAGCGCACCAGGAACAGCGTGATCGAGGGGAAGGCGACCAGAATGGCGACCCGCACCAGATCGCTGGCGATGAAGGGCACCACGCCGCGGAAGGTCTGGCCGAGCGACACATTGGGCGCCATGGAGTTGATCACGAAGAGATTCATGCCCACCGGTGGCGTGATCAGGCCGACCTCCACGACGATCAGCACGATGATGCCGAACCACAGGGCGAATTCCTCCGGCGGCAGGCCGAAATCGAGCGCCGAGACGATCGGGAAGAAGATCGGGATCGTCAGCAGGATCATCGAGAGCGAATCCATGATGCAGCCGAAGATCAGGTAGCAGACCAGGATCAGAAGCAGCACCAGCCAGGGATTGAGGCCGAGATCGGCGACATGGGCGGCGGCCTGTTGCGGCAGCTGCGAAAAGGCGAGAAAGCCGTTGTAGACCGTGGCGCCGAGCACGATGAAGAAGATCATGCCGGTGGAGGAGGCGGTGGACAGGAAGGAGTCCACCAGCCCCTTGCGGTCGAGCCCGCCGTTGATCAGCGCCACCAGCCCGGTGCCGGCGGCCCCCACCGCGGCCCCTTCCGTCGGCGTGAAGAAGCCGGAGTAGATGCCGCCGATCACCGCGATGAAGATCAGCAGCACCGGCCACACGGCGGCGAGCGCCGCGCCGCGCTCCGCCCAGGAGGCGCGCTCCCGGCTGCCCGCGCTGTCGGGGCGAAAGCGCACGTAGAGCGAGACGGTGAGCATGTAGCCGGCCGCCGCCAGAATGCCGGGCACGAAGGCGGCCATGAACAGCTTGGCGATGTTCTGTTCGGTCAGGATCGCGTAGATGACGAGCACGACTGACGGCGGAATGAGAATGCCGAGCGTGCCGCCGGCGGCGAGACAGGCGGTGGACAGCGCGCCGGAATATCCGGCGCGCCGCATCTCCGGCAGCGCCACCTGGCCCATGGTGGCGGCGGTGGCGAGCGAGGAGCCGCAGATCGCGCCGAAGCCGCCGCAGGCGGCGACCGAGGCCATGGCGACGCCGCCGCGCCGGTGCCCGACGAGGGTTTCGGCCGCGCGGAACAGCGCCCGCGACATGCCGCCGCGCGTCGCGAACTGCCCCATCAGCAGGAAGAGCGGCACGATGGACAGCGAGTAGTTGGAAAACGTGCTGTAGACCAGTGACTTGAGCTGGCCGAGGATGGGCGCCGTGGTGCCCGTCACCAGCGTCGTGCCGGCAACGCCGACGAGAAACATGGCAAGCCCGATCGGCAGGCGCGCGAAGATCAGCGCCAGCAGGACCGGGATCGACCACAGGCCGATTTCGAGAGGTGTCACGGACGTCACTCCTGGGCGGCGGTCGGGTGGGGCGTGCCCGCGCGCATCTCGTCGTAGCTGCGCCAGATCGTGTAGGCGCAGACCACGATCGCGAAGCTCGCGCCGATCATGGCGGCCGCATAGGCCCACCACAGCGGAAACTGAAGGATGAAGGTGGTTTCCTGATAGGTCTTCTTGTCGAGCAGGCCGAGCCACAGGCGCCAGGCGATGAGGGCGGCGACCGCGGTCATCAGGATGTTGCTGACCAGATCGACGGCGGCGTTCACGCGCGATCCGAAGCGGGTCATCAGCAGGTCGACGGTGACATGCCCGCGCTTGAGCTGACACCAGGGCAGAAAGGCGAAGATGGCGAAGGCGGTGCCCGCCTCGACCAGCTCGTAATCGCCCGGCACCGGGCCGAGGCCCATCCAGTTCAGCTCGCGCCCGGTGATCGACACGACCGTGGTCACGGTCAGCGCGACGAGAACGGCGCCGCCGGCAATCGCGAGAAAGGCGGAGATCCGCTCCAGGATTCGTTCCATCGACTTGCGCACGGCAGATCCTCTCCTGATCCGAAACCCTGGCCGGGGCGTGGCGTCCCCGGCGCCGGACCTTTGACGGAACGACCCGCGGGCCGTTCCGTCAAGTCGCTGCTCGCTATCACTCGCCGGCGTGTTTGTCGACCAGCGCGCGGGCCGCCTCTGCCAGCGCCTGTCCGTCGAGCCCGCGTCCGTCCATCTCCGCGATCCAGTCGTCGGTCACCCGCTGGGCCGCCGCCTTCCAGCGCGCGGTTTCCTCCGGCGACAGCATGCGGATGGTATTGCCGGCCTCCTCCGCCCTGGCCTTGCCGATCGCGTCCACCTCGTCCATCGCCCGGCCGAACAGCGCGGCCGCCTCGGGACCGGAATTGGCGTCGATCACGGCCTTGAGGTCGTCCGGCAGGGCGTCGTATTTCGCCTGGTTCATGGCGAAGACGAAGGTCGCGGTATAGAGCCCGCGCGGATCGTCGAAGCCGGTGTGCGTGTTGACCAGTTCGGTCATCTTGAGCGGCAGCGTCACCTCCCAGGGGATCACCGCGCCGTCGATCACGCCCTTGGAGATCGCCTCCGGCACGGCCGGCACCGGCATGCCGATGGCGGTCGCGCCCAGCTCGCCGAGCAGCCTGGTCACGATGCGCGTCGGCCCGCGCAGCTTCAGGCCTTCCATGTCCTCAAGGCGCGACACGCCGTCGCCCGAGACATGCAGCAGCCCGGGGCCGTGCACGTGAAACGCCAGCGGCTTGACACCGGCGAATTCGTCCATCGCATGCGTCTCGACGAACTCGTGGAAGGCGCGCGACGAGGACTCCGCATCCTTGCCGAGGAACGGCAGCTCGAAGGCCTCCGTCTTGGGGAAGCGGCCGGGGGTATAGCCGAGCAGCGTCCAGACGATGTCGACGACACCGTCGCGGGCCTGGTCGAAGAGCGCCGGCGGCGCGCCGCCGAGCTGCATGGACGGGTAATGCTCCACCTTGATGCGCCCGTCCGACTGGGCTTCCACCGCCTCGATCCACGGCGCGATCGCGCGCGACGGGATCGCGGCCTGCAGCGGCAGGAACTGATGGACGCGCAGCGTGACCTCCTGCGCAGTGGCCGGCAGCGCGGTGCCGGCCAGAAGGCCCGCGACCATCGCGCCCGCGCCGAGAACGCGCCGCGCCGAGGTTGTGATCTTCGAAAGCATGGGGGTCCTCCCGTTTTTCGCGTGCGACGGTCGCCCGTCCCGGGCACGCAATCTTGTCAGGGGTCGCAGGGTGTTTGATACAAAAGGTAATGTAAAATGAGATTTCAGCGTATTTGTATAACCGGATATCAACAGGCGACCGCCGACCCGAGGGGCATAGGCGTGACGCGGGGCGAGGCGCCGGGCGGGGTCGAAACGGCGGTCCGAAGTGGGGTGAAAACGCACAAGGCCCGCGCGAGGCGGGTTCGCGCGGGCCTTGCAAGGATGCCTGGGGGAAGGATGCCTGGGGGGAGGGAGCCGGGCGGTCAGCCCTCCGCGGGCTGGGCCGCCGCCAGCTTGCGCGCCTGTTCGATCCAGCCCTCGCGGGCAATCCGGCCCTTGAAGTCGAGCTTGCCGTCCAGCGCCTCGATCTGCGCGTCGGTGAGCGCGGCGATCTGCCAGAAGTGGAAGATGCCGGCCCCGTTGAGCGCGGTCTGAAGCTTCGGCCCGACACCGGTGATGGCGGTGAGATCGTCCGCCGCGCCCTGCGGTTCGGCCAGCAGCACGGTGGCCAGCGGGTCGCCGGCGCGCGGGGACGCGGTCTCGGCCTTCGCCGCCGCCTTGTCCTGCGTTGCCGCGGGACGCGCGACGGGCTCGGAGGTCTCGCGCTTCACCGCGTCCTTCACCGGAACCGGCGCCTTTGGCGCGGCCGGCGCCGTTTCGGGGCGCTTGTAGTGGGTGCGGATGAAATCGAGGATGCGCGGGGCGATTTCGGAGCGGAAGCGCGAGCCGTTGAAGACGCCATAGTGACCGACGTCGGGCTGCATGTAATGGGCCTGCATGTCGGGCGAGAGGTTGACGCACAGATCGTGCGCCGCCTTGGTCTGGCCGCGCCCGGTGATGTCGTCCTTCTCGCCTTCGACGGTGAGCAGGGCGGTGCGCCGGATCGCGCCGCAGTCGACCGTCTCGCCGCGATGGCGGAACTCGCCCTTGGGCAGTGCGTGTTTGATGAACACGGTCTCGACGGTCTGGAGGTAGAACTCCGCCGCCAGATCCATGACGGCGAGATACTCGTCGTAGAACTCGCGGTGCTTCTCGGCGCTGTCGCCGTCGCCGGCCACCAGGTGGTTGAAGAACTCGTGGTGGGCGTTCATGTGCCGGTCGAGGTTCATGCTCATGAAGCCCGACAGCTGGAGAAAGCCGGGATAGACGTCGCGCATGAAGCCGGGCTGCGGAAACGGCACCTTCATGATGACGTTGCGCTCGAACCACTCGATGCCCTTGTTCTCGGCCAGGTCGTTCACGGCGGTCGGGTTGATCCGCGTGTCGATCGGGCCGCCCATCAGCGTCATCGAGGCCGGCGCCATCGGGTCGCCATGGGCTTCCATCACCGCGACGGCGGCAAGGGCAGGCACCGAGGGCTGGCACACCGCCATCAGATGCGTGTCGGGCCCGAGGAAGTGCAGCATCTCGATGATGTAGTCGATGTAGTCGTCGAGATCGAAGCGTCCTTCGGTGACCGGAACCATGCGCGCGTCGACCCAGTCGGTGATGTAGATGTCGGCGCTCGGCAGCAGCGTCTCGACCGTGCCGCGCAGCAGCGTCGCATAGTGGCCCGACATCGGCGCGACGATCAGGATGCGGGGATCATTGCGCCGCCGGGGGCCGGTCTTGCGGTCGAAATGAAGCAGGTTGCAGAACGGCTTGCTCCAAACGACCTCCTCGCGCACCGGCACCTTGACGCCGCTGACGGTCGTCTGGTCGAGCCCGAACTCGGGCTTGCCGTAGCGCCGGGTCATGCGCTCGATGAGTTCGCATCCGGCGGCCACCTGCCGGCCGGCGGGGGTGTGGCTGAGCGGATTGAGCGGATTCTGGAAGTAGAGGCGCGTCATGTCGGCACCGGCCCGGATCGGGCTCATCGCCGCATGGGTGAATTCGTACATGTGATAAAGCGGCACGCGATCGACCCCCGTCCTGTGCTGGCTGGAGATGGCCAGACTGTTTTTCGCATTGCAAAAATAATATGACAAGCTGGAAGGTTACATCAAGCGCGACAGACGTCGACAGGCCATTTCTCGGCAAATTTGCCTATTGTTTCAGCGCTTGACTTGCCCGTGCCGTGTTGCGCCGCCGAAAAGGGCAGGTCGGAACGGCGCGCGACTCAGGCCGCGAGATCCGCGACCACGGCATCGAGAACGAGCATGCCGGCCGGGGTGACGCGCACGCGGGTGCCGCCGAGGCGCTCGACCATGCCGTGCCCGATCAGGTCGTCCAGCCGGCGCGGATCGATCCGGCGCCCGGCGATGGCCTCGTAGCGGGCGAGGTCGATGCCCTCGGTGAGGCGCAGGCCCATCACGAGAAACTCGTCGCCCTGCTCTTCCTCCGTCAGCGGCGTGTCTTCCACCAGGCCGTGGCCCTGCGCCTCGACGGCGGCGAGCCAGGTTTCGGGGTGGCGTTCGGTGGCGGTCGCGACCTTGCCCGCGCCTTGCGTCAGCCGGCCGTGCGCGCCCGGCCCGACGCCGACATAGTCGCCATAGCGCCAGTAGACGAGATTGTGCCGGCACTCCGCGCCGGGCCTTGCGTGGTTCGAGACCTCATAGGCCGGCAGCCCGCGCGCGTCGCAGATTTCCTGCGTGAGATCGTAAAGATGCGCGGCCGTGTCGGGATCGGGCACGACGAGCTTGCCGGTGCGATGCAGCTCGAAATAGGGCGTGCCCTGCTCGATGGTGAGCTGGTAGAGCGACAGGTGATCGGCGGCGAGATCGATGGCCTCGCCGAGTTCCGCCTGCCAGGCGGCGGCGCTCTGGTCGGGCCGCGCGTAGATCAGATCGAAGGAAATCCGCTCGAAGGTGGCGCGCGCAATCGCGATCGCGTCGCGCGCCTGGGCGACGTCGTGCAGCCGGCCGAGGCGCTTGAGATCGGCATCGTCGAGCGCCTGCACGCCGATCGACAGCCGGTTGACCCCGGCCGCGCGGTAGCCGCGAAACCGTGTCGCCTCCACGGAGGAGGGGTTCGCCTCCAGCGAGACCTCCGCATCCGGCGCGACCGTCCACAGCCCGCCGATGGCATCGAGAATGCGCCCGACCGTCGCCGGCTCCATCAGCGACGGCGTGCCGCCGCCGAGAAAGATCGAATTCACCGTGCGCCCGGGCGTGCGCGTGGCGAAAGCCGCCAGTTCGCGTTCGAAGGCGGCGGCGAAGCGCGGCTGGTCGATGGCCGCATGGCGGACGTGGCTGTTGAAGTCGCAATAGGGACATTTGGCCTCGCAGAACGGCCAATGCACATAAATGCCGAAACCGCCGTCCGCCTGCGTGGTCATGCGCGCTCCAGACAGGCCGCCGAAAAGGCCTGGAAGGCGCGCGCGCGATGCGACAGGGCCGGGCCGGTGCGCGACCAGCCGTGTTTTTCCTGCGAGGACATTTCCGCGAAGGTGCGCGTGTGCCCGTCGGGCCTGAACATCGGGTCGTAGCCGAAGCCGCCGTCGCCGCGCGGCGGCCAGGCGATCTCGCCCTCCACCTCGCCGCGGAAGAACTCCGCGTGCCCGTCCGGCCAGGCGAGACACAGCACGGCGACGAAGGAGGCGCGCGCGCCCTCGGCCTGCGCGACGCCGGCGGCCGAGAGCTTCTCCGCCACCGTGCGCATGGCCATGGCGAAGTCCTTGTCCGGCCCGGCCCAGCGCGCGGAATAGATGCCCGGCGCGCCGTCGAGCGCGGCCACACAGAAGCCGCTGTCGTCGGCGAGCGCCGGCAGACCGGCGGCCTCAGCCGCCGCGCGGGCCTTCAACTCGGCATTGGCCTCGAAGGTCGTGCCGGTTTCCTCCGGTTCAGGCAGGTCGAGCGCACCGGCCGAGACGACGTCGAAGCCGAAGGGGGCCATCAACTCGTCGAACTCGCGCAGCTTGCCCGCATTGTGGCTGGCCAGAACGATGCGCCCGGGGGCGAGACGGCGGGATGCGGTGGTCATGCGTGCCTCGGGAAAGGGGGTTTTCAGGAAATGGCCATCTTCTGGAAGTCGACGAGGCGCGAGATGCCGGTCTTGGCGAGGGCGAGCAGCGCGGCGAATTCCTCCTCGGTGAAGGGCGTTCCTTCCGCCGTGCCCTGGATCTCGACGATGCCGCCCGTGCCCGTCATCACGAAATTCGCGTCCGTGTCGGCGTCGGAATCCTCGACATAGTCGAGATCGAGCACCGGCGTGCCGGCATAGATGCCGCAGGAAATCGCGGCCACGTGATCCTTCAGCACGTTGGCGCCGACCATGTCGCGCGCGCGCATCCACTCCAGGCAATCCTTGAGCGCCACCCAGGCGCCGGTGATCGCCGCCGTGCGCGTGCCGCCGTCGGCCTGGATCACGTCGCAGTCGACCGAGATCTGCCGCTCGCCGAGTGCGGGCAGATCGACCACGGCGCGCAGCGAGCGCCCGATGAGGCGCTGGATCTCCAGCGTGCGGCCCGACTGCTTGCCGGCCGAGGCCTCGCGGCGCATGCGCTCGCCGGTGGCGCGCGGCAGCATGCCGTATTCCGCCGTCACCCAGCCGCGGTTCTGGCCGCGCAGCCAGGGCGGCACCCGGTCCTCGAGGCTCGCGGTGCACAGCACATGCGTGTCTCCGAACTTCACGAGGCAGGAGCCTTCCGCGTGTTTGGAGACGCCGCGTTCCAGCGTGACGGCGCGCAGCTCGTCGGCCGCACGTTTGGATGGCCGCATGTCGATCCCTTTCCAGACTGCGTTTCTGCCGTTCTTCTAATGCAAAGTCCCGCGCGTTGAAATGGGGGTTCGCGGGCGCGCAACGGGGGACTACGGTCTTGGCGCGATATGTCCTATATCTAGGACACGGCGGAGCGCACGCGCGCCGCCCGACCGCGGTCCCGGCACCGGGACCGGCGAAACGAGACGGAGCTGATGGGGATCGACGAGACGTGACTTTGGGTGTGCCTCCGGTCAGCCTGCACGAGCTGGACCAGCGCTCGCGGGAGATCTTCCGGGCGATCGTGGAAAGCTACCTCGACACCGGCGAGCCGGTCGGGTCGCGCAATCTGTCGCGCCATCCCGGCATCCAGCTGTCCCCGGCCTCGATCCGCAACGTGATGGCGGATCTGGAACATTCCGGCCTGCTCTATGCGCCCCATACCTCCGCCGGCCGGCTGCCGACGGAGGGCGGCCTGCGCTTCTTCGTCGACGCGCTGCTCGAGGTCGGCGACCTGACGCAGGACGAGCGCGCCCAGATCGAGGTGCAGGTCAAGGCGGCGCAGAGCGAGCGCACCAGCGAACAGCTGCTGACCGAGGCGAGCCAGATGCTGTCGGGTCTGTCGCGCGGCGCCGGGGTGGTCTTCACCCACAAGGCCGACGCGCGGCTGCGCCACGTGGAATTCGTCCGTCTGGAGCCGCTCAAGGCGCTGGTCGTGCTGGTCGCCGACGACGGGTCGGTGGAGAACCGGGTCGTCGATCTGCCGCCCGGCCTGCCGCAGTCGGCGCTGGTGGAGGCGTCGAACTATCTCACCAACCTGATTCGAGGCCGCACGCTGGCCGAGGCGCGCCGGGAACTGGAGACCCAGCGCGACCGGCACCAGCAGGAGCTCGACGCGCTGACCGCCAAGCTCGTGGAGGCGGGCATCGCGACCAAGAGCGGGGCGAGCACGGATGTCGGCTCGCTGATCGTGCGTGGCCGTTCCAACCTCCTGTCCGATCTGGAAGCGGAAGAGGATCTGGAGCGCATCCGCCTGCTGTTCGACGATCTGGAAAAGAAGCGCGACCTCATTCAGCTTCTGGCCGCGGCCGAAGGCGGGGAGGGGGTGCGCATCTTCATCGGTTCGGAGAACAAGCTGTTCTCCCTGTCGGGATCCTCCATCGTCGTCTCGCCCTTCCGCGATCAGGACGAGCGCATCATCGGCGTGCTCGGCGTCATCGGCCCGACGCGCCTCAATTACGCGCGCATCATCCCGATGGTGGATTACACCGCCCGCCTCGTCGGTCGCTTGCTGCGCTGACCCTGCGCCGCCCGGTTGCCACCACACGCGCAGGGATGCGACGCTCACGCCCAACACCGCGAAAAGATCCATGACGACCCTCTCCCCCGCCGAACTCGAACGCTACGCCCGCCACATCGTCCTGCAGGACGTGGGCGGTCCCGGGCAGCAGAAACTCAAGGCCGCCCGCGTGCTGGTGATCGGCGCCGGCGGGCTCGGCGCGCCGGTGCTGCAATATCTCGCCGCCGCCGGCGTCGGCACGCTCGGCGTGGTCGACGACGACACCGTGTCCCTGTCGAACCTGCAGCGCCAGGTCATCCACGACACCGACCAGCTCGGTGAACCCAAGGTGGCCAGCGCGGCCGAGGCCATCGCCCGGCTCAATCCGCATGTGAAGGTCGAGCCCTGGGCGGAGCGGCTTTGTCCCGCCAACGCGCTCGCGCTTATCGGCCGCTACGATCTGGTGATCGACGGCTCGGACAATTTCGCGACGCGCTATCTGGTGTCCGATGCCTGTTTCTTCGCCGGCAAACCGCTGGTGACGGGGGCCGTCGGCCGGCTCGACGGATCGCTGACGCTGCTGAAGCCGCATGAGCGCGATTCTGAAGGTACGCCCAACCCGACCTACCGCTGCCTCTTTCCCGAGCGTCCCGCCGACGGGCTGCTGCCGACCTGCGCCGAGGCCGGCGTGCTCGGCGCGCTGACCGGCATGATCGGCACCATGCAGGCGATGGAGGCGATCAAGGAGATCGCCGGCTTCGGCGAGGGGCTCATCGGACGCCTGCTGCTGGTCGATGCCCGCGACATGCGCTTCGAGACGATCCGCTATCGCTGGTCGGCGAAGAACCCGCTCAACGGCACCGCGCCGAAGCGCTTCGAAGATCTCGTGACGGTGTAAGCCCATGTGGCGCAGGCGTGTCGATCCGCTGCCCGAGGCGATCTCGCTGAGCATCGACGGCGCGGAGCATACGATCCGGCTGGTGCGCAACGCCAGGGCCCGGCGCTACATCCTGCGCCTGCCGGCCACGGGCGGCGATCCGGTGCTGACCGTGCCGCAGCGCGGCACGCTGGAGACGGCGCGCGACTTCGCCCACCGTCAGCGCGACTGGCTGGCCCGGCAACTCGCCGGACGGCCCGATCCCGTGCCCTTCGCCGACGGCGGCACGGTTCCCTTTCGCGGCACGCCGCATGCGATCGTGGCCGGCGGCGGCCTGCGCGGTCTGGTGCGGGTGTGCGATGGCACGCCGCATCCGCTCCTCGTCGTTCCGGGGGACGCCGCGCATGTCGGGCGCAAGCTCACCGACTGGCTCCGGCGGGAAGCGCGGCGCGATCTTGAGGCGGCTGTTTCCGGCCATGCGGAGCGGCTCGGAGCCCGGGTCTCCGGCCTCACCCTGCGCGACACGCGCAGCCGCTGGGGCTCGTGCAGCAGCACCGGCCGGCTGTCCTTTTCCTGGCGGCTGGTGCTTGCGCCGCCCGCGATCCTGGATTACGTCGCAGCGCATGAGGTCGCGCATCTCAGGGAGATGAACCACGGGCCGCGCTTCTGGGCGCTGTGCCGGGAGCTCGCCCCCCAGACCGACACGGCCCGCGACTGGCTGCGGCGCGAGGGCGCCCGGCTCCACCTTTACGGATAGGCGTCTTCCGCCCGTCCGCCTGCCCTTGTCGCGGGTCCGGCCGTCCGGCCCGATCCCTTTCGGCCCACTCTGGCCCGGCCCACTCTGGCCCGGCCCACTCTGGCCAAGACAAACGAACGCGGAGCGCGCCTGCATGCTCAAGCCCGACACCTGGCTGTTGACGATCCTGCTCGCCAGCCTGACGGCGCTCGGGCCCCTGTCGACCGACATGTATCTGCCCGCCCTGCCGGAGATCCTGCGCGAGCTGGACACCGCCAACGCGGCCGTGCAGCTCACCCTGTCGATGTTCCTCGTCGGCTTCGCCGTGGGGCAGATCTTCTACGGCCCGCTCGCCGACCGGCTGGGCCGCAAGCCGGTGCTGCTGACGGGCCTCGGGATCTATGCCGTGGCGAGCCTCGCCTGCACGCTGGCGCCCACCGTCGAGGTGCTGATCGCCGCCCGCTTCCTGCAGGCCTTCGGCGCCGCCGGCCCGGTGGTGCTGGCGCGCGCCGTGGTGCGCGATCTCTACGACGGTCCGCGCGCGGGCCAGGAGCTGGCGCGCATGGGCTCGATCATGGGGCTGGCGCCGGCCGTCGCGCCCTTTTTCGGCGGGTTGATCTCGGGCGCCGCCGGCTGGCGCTTCGTCTTTCTCGTATCGATGGTCTTCGCGGGGATCGTCATCCTCGCCGTCTGGCGCGGCCTGCCGGAAACGCTGGCGCGGCGCGATCCGACTCGCTTCTCCCTGGCCGCGATGCTGCGCGGCTTCGCGGGACTGCTGCGCCATGGCGTGTTCCGCGCCTATCTGGCGATCGTGACGCTGACCTACTGCGGACTGTTCGCCTTCATTTCCGGCTCGTCCTTCGTGCTGCAGGACATCTACGGGCTTGCCCCGTCGGTCTATGGCATCGCCTTCGGCCTTTGTGCAGGCGCCTATGTGGTCGGCACGGTGCTCGGCCAGCGGGTGGCGCCGAAACGCGGCGCGGAGGTCACCATCGCGCTCGGCACGGGGCTTCTGGCGCTCGGCGGCACGGCAATGCTGGTCGCCCTGCTGGCCACGCCCTCGGCGGCTGCCGTGGTGCTGCCGATGATGATCTACATGGTCGGCGTGGGGCTCGTCCTGCCGCAGTCGCAGGCGGCCGCCCTGATGCCCTTTCCCGAGCGCGCCGGCACCGCCTCCTCGCTGATGGGCATCGGCCAGATGGGCACGGCGGCGGTCGTCGGCATCGGCGTCAGCGCGACGCTCGGCGGCGCCGGAGTGGCGCTCGGCGCGATCATCGCGGCCCTGGGGCTGGCGGCGCTCGCCGTCTTCTGGGCGACGCGGCACATGCGTCTGACCGGCTGACGTCGGAAGGCAGCCTCAGCCGCCGAAGATCCGGTTGAGCAGATCGAGCGGTCCGCCGCCGGTATCCCCGTCGCGCATCGGGGGAAGCCGGCGCGCCGGATCGCCTTCGGCCGGCGGCATCGTCACCGGCGCGTCGGGCGCGGCCGGCTCGGCGACGCGCATCGGCCGGTCGATCACGCCCGGCAGCCCGGCGACAGGCACGCCCTGGTGTCCGGCGGTCATCACCTCTTTCCAGATCTTCGCCGGCAGCGAGCCGCCGGTCGCGCGCCGGGTCGGCGAATTGTCGTCGTTGCCGAGCCACACCGCGCTCGTCAGCGTGCCCGTGTAGCCGATGAACCAGCCGTCGCGGAACTTCTGGCTGGTGCCGGTCTTGCCGCCGGCGGGCCGGCCGGGCAGATGCGCCTGCTTGCCCGTGCCGGTCAGCAGGGTCTCGGCCATCATCATGTTCATGTCGGCCAGCGTGCGATGGTCGAGCACCCGGCCGGGTCCGTCGCCGGTGCGGGCATAGAGGATCTTGCCGTCGACCGTGCGGATCTGGCGGATGACATGCGGCACGACACCGTAGCCGCCGTTGGAAAAGGGCACATAGGCGGCCGCGATCTCCAGCGGCGTCACCTCCGCCGTGCCGAGCGCGATCGACAGGTTCGCCGGCATCGGCGAGGTGATGCCGAGCTTCTTCGCCGTGCGGATGATGGCGCGCGGGCCGACCTCGTTGGCCAGCTTGGCGGCGATGGTGTTGAGCGACAGCGACAGCCCCTCGGTGAGGGTCACCGGGCCACGATAGTCCTTGGAGTAGTTTTGCGGCGCCCAGCGGCCGAAACGCACCGGCTCGTCGACCCGCACCGTGCCGGGCGACAGCCCGCGTTCGAGCGCGGCCAGATAGACGAAGGGCTTGAAGGCGGAGCCGGGCTGGCGCTTGGCGTGGACCGCCCGGTTGAACTGGCTCGTCGCATAGTCGCGCCCGCCGACCAGCGCCTTCACCGCGCCGGCCCGGTCGAGCGTGACGACCGCGCCCTGTTCGACGCCGCGTTCGGCGCCCTCCTCGGCAAGCGCCCGGCGCAAGGCGTCCTCGGCGATGATCTGCAGGCCGAGATCGATGGTCGTGTCGACGATGATGTCGCTTTCGATGGCGCCGACGAAGCTCGGCAATTGCTCCATCACCCAGTCGGCGACGTAGTTTTCGCTGGCCGAAGTGTGATGGGTGACGACGCGCATCGGCGCGGCGATGGCGTCGCGGGCTTCTTGTTCTGTGAGATAGCCTTCCTCCGCCATGGCGGCGAGCACGGTGGAGGCACGGGCATGCGCGGCATCGGGATCGCGCGTCGGGGCAAGGCGCGAGGGCGCGCGCAGCAGGCCGGCCAGGGTCGCGGCCTCCGCGACGGTCACCATGCGCGCCGACTTGCCGAAGTAGCGCCGCGCGGCGGCATCGACGCCATAGGCGCCGGCGCCGAAATAGACGCGGTTCAGATACATCTCCAGGATCTCGTCCTTGGAGTGATTGGCCTCCAGCCACAGCGCCAGCACCGCTTCCTGCACCTTGCGCTTCAAGGTGCGGTCGGGCTCCAGAAAGAGATTCTTGGCAAGCTGCTGGGTCAGCGTCGAGCCGCCCTGCACCAGCCGTCCGCTGCTGACGTTGGTGACCATGGCTCGCGCCAGCCCGATGGGGTCGAGCCCGAAATGCGAGCGGAACCGCCGGTCCTCGATGGAGATCACCGCCTGCGGCAGATAGGGCGGGAGCTGTTCCAGCCGCACCGCCTCGCCGCCGGTGTCGCCGCGATTGGCCATCAGCGTGCCGTCGGCGGCGACGATGCGCACGTTGGGCGGGCGCTGCGGCACCTGCCACTCCGACGTCGGAGGCAGATAGGCGGCGTAATAGCCGAGCACGCCGATGCCGGCGATGCCGGCCCAGATGCCGAGCACCATGGTCCAGTAGAGCCCGCGCCGCAGGACGCCGACGAGCCCGCGCCGCCTGCCGCCGCCACGTCCGCCGCCACCGCGCCCGCCACCGGTGCCGCGCGTGCCGCGTTTCCCGGTTTTCGGGGAGGCGGTGCGCGCCTTGCCGGCTGCCGGTTTCTGCGCCTTGCGGCCGGATTTGGGCTGGCCCGACACCACCGCGCGGTCGGCGCCCGTCAGGCGCATGTCGAGCGTGCCGCCGTCGCGCGCCGCGTCGCCGGTCAGGCGCGGTTCGCGCCGGCTGGTCCTGGACGATCCTCGTGCCATCGTGTCGTTCGGTGTCCCCAAGACGCGGGAGGAAGGCGCTGCAAGGAGGCGCGCCGTCCGGCGCGGCACTCCTTTTCGCCGCCCGGCTGTGCAGCTTAAATACGGCGATTTAAGGGGGTGTTAAGCCTGACGGGCCGGCCGCCCCCTCAAGGCTCATGGGCGCTGCCCTTTACACGCGTGCCCGCCTCCCCTACCCCTGTCCGAAAGGCCGGTTCACGGCGCAGACACGGGAGACGCCTATGGCGAAGGGCTACTGGATCGGGCGGGTCGATGTGACCGACATGGACGCCTACAAGGCCTATGTGGCGGCCAATGCGGAGGCCTTTCGCGCCTATGGCGGCCGGTTTCTGGTGCGCGGCGGGGCGTTCGAATGCGTCGAGGGCGCGGCGCGCCAGCGCAATGTCGTGATCGAGTTCGACAGCTACGATTCTGCGCTCGCCTGCTACCGCAGCGATGCTTATGCGCATGCCAAGTCCCTGCGCGAAAAGGCGTCGGTGTCGGATCTGGTGGTCATCGAGGGCTACGACGGGCCGCAGCCGTGAGCGATGCGGCCGCCTTCGTCATTCGCGCCGTCGAACGCGAGGAGGTCGACCGGATCCACGACCTGTGGTGGACGGCGGAGGATCGCGCGGCCTGGCTGCCCGCCTCCAACGGCCGGGATCTGATGGCGGAACTCGACGTGCTGGCGAGCGAGGGCCGCGTCTGGGCCGCCTTCCTGCGCCGCCGTCCGGTCGCCTTCGCGATGGCGGGCGAACTGGACGGGGCGCTGTGGCTGTCGGGGCTCGGCGTCGAGGCGGCCTATCGCGGACGCGGACTCGCCCGCTCGCTGATCGCCTCCACCATCGGCTTCGGACAATGGGCCTATTACCCGGCCGTGCTGGCGCTGGCGCCGGCCGATCAGGACGCGTTTCTGACGCGCTTCGGCTTTCTCAAGCTGGACCCGGCGCGGCTCGAAGGCAGCGCCGCGACGCTCGCCGACATGCGGGGTCTAGAGGCGCGGGCCCGCCGTTTGTAGGAAATTGGCGCGGGCCCGCCGTTTGTAGGAAATTGGCGCGGGCCCGCCGTTTGCAAATTACTTGGCGCGGGCCCGATGCTCCTGGACGACAGGTCCGGTCTCCCTCGCCTGACGTCGGGCGTCCTGGATCAGCTCGCGTAGCGCTGGGCGTCGGCGCCGTAGTAATTCACGTAGCGGCTGTTGAGGGCGCTCACCGGCAGGACGATCAGCACGTCGGTGGTGCCGAACTGGTGGTCGATGACCGCGCCGTCGCCGATGTAGGCGCCGAGGCGGAGATACCCCTTGATGAGCGGCGGCAGCTCGCGCAGCGCCTGGCGCTCGTTCACCGCGTCCCTGGCGAGCCGGTTCATGTCCACGTAGCGGCTGTCCACGGCCCGCACCCGCCAGTCCTCCGGCGCGCGGGCGTGGTGGTGCAGGAAGGAAAGCTGCGCGGCGAGCCGATCGGGATCGGTGCCCTCGATCGAGGCGCAGCCGACCATCACGTCGATGCGATGCATCAGCACATAGGCCCAGATCCCGTGCCACAGCAGCTCGACCGTGCGCTTGGTGCGGTAGGGCGGCAAAACGCAGGACCGGCCGAGTTCCAGAAACCTCTTGCCGGCATGGGCGTCGACCAGCGCCTGGATGTCGAATTCGCCGGCCGTGTAGAAACCGCCGTTGCGCTCCGCCACATCCTGGCGCAGCAGGCGGTAGGTGCCGACGATGCGCGGCTTCTTGCGCCCGAAGGGGGCGTTGCGCTCGACCGCCTCGTGATCGAGCACCAGCAGGTGGTCGCAGATCGCGTCATAGGCGTCGATGTCGCGCCCGGCGGCCTGCGTCTGGGGGTCCGCGACGGCGGACATTTCCTCGTAGAAGACGTGATAGCGCAGCGCCTGGGCCTTGCGGATCTCCTTGGCGGTGCGGGCGAGGCGCACCTCCAGCGATCCGATGCGCCCGAGGCTCGGGGTCGAGCGCCCGGCCGGTTTGACAGCGCCGCCCGGCAGCCAGTTGGGCCGCAGCGCCGCAGTGGCGGCGGCGGGCACGAACTTGCGGACGAGGCCGCGCGGTGACAGCGGTGACAATAGACCCGATCTCGGCATGGTCGTGGTGCTCTTCCTCAAGCGTGCCCCCAGCAAACGGTTTTTGCGCCCGGTTTTCCGCGCGTCGCCGTCCGGTTCCCGTTTGTGTCCCCGCCCGGTCCGCGCGGGGTCGGCCGTGTGGCCGAAACGCCCCGATGCGTTTGCGCCCCGGATACGCGAAGACGGCGGGCAGCCGGTGGTATTAACCGTGCCACAGACCATACTTTCCCGACACTTGCGTGACAATCTGGGAAGTTTCCTGAACCCCGCCTCAGGCGGAGCGGCGCGCGGTGGCGGTGGCGAGCGCCGTGCCGAGACGCTCCGGGTCGAGCGGCTTGGCCAGGACCGCATCGGCGCCGGCCGCCAGGGCCGCGTCGCGCGCCTCCGGCGTGACGTCGGCGGTCACCGCATAGACCGGCACCGCCGGCCAGCCCTTGCGCCGTTCCAGATCGCGGAAACGGTGGATGGCGGTCAGCCCGTCGATGCCGGGCATGTGCAGGTCCATCAGCACCATATCGAAGCCCTGCGGCGATTGCAGCGCCTCCAGCGCCGAGGCGCCGTCGATCACCACGGTGCACTCGTGCCCGAGCTTGCGCACCAGCGCCTCGGTGAGCATGCGGTTGATGTCGTTGTCGTCGGCGACGAGCAGATGCAGCGGACGGATGGCGGGCGCGCGGTCGTGACGGTCGGCCGGGCCTGCGTGCGGGTCGGGCAGGCCGTCCCAGTCGTGCGCGCCCTGCGGGCCGTCAAGCATCGCGGTCGCGACCTGCACCAGCGAGGCGGCGCGCACCGGGCGGATCAGATAGGCGCCGAAGCCGGCCGCCTTGAGCCGGGGCAGCCGGTCGCGTTCGGTCGGCGCGATCAGCACGACGGCCGGCGCCTCGGCGCCCGCGGCATGTGCCCCGGCGAGCCAGGCGCCGGCATCTGCGACCGCGCCGGGATCGAGCAGGATCAGATCCGCCGCCAGCAGCGTTTCGTCGCCGTCCGGATCGCCGGGGGCGATCAGCTCCGCCCGCGCGCCCTCCGCAGCCAGGCGCCGGGCGAGCAACGGGCCCTCGACCCGACTCGTGGTGACAAAGGCGATGCGGCGACCGGCAAGCGCCGGCGTTCGTGGCGGGGCGTGCGGAGGTCCGGCCCCGTCGCTTTCCGCGCGTTCGAGGGGCAGCTCGACGCGAAAGCGCGCGCCGGCGCCGGGCGTCGAGACGGCGGTGATGTCGCCGCCCATCAGCCGGGCGAGCCGGCGCGAGATGGCAAGTCCGAGCCCCGCGCCGTCGAAGCGTCGGGCCGGCCCGTGATCGACCTGCTCGAACTCCCCGAACAGACGCTCGGCGTCCGCTTCGGAAAAGCCGATGCCCGTGTCGGTCACCGTCACGGCGAAACGGGTCGGCGTCCCGTCGCAGGTTTCCGCGTCGCCCGCCTCCATGCCGCCTGGTTCGACGGGGGCGATCTCGATGGCGACGCCGCCCTCTTCGGTGAATTTCAGCCCGTTGCCGGCGAGGTTGAACAGGATCTGGCGCAGCCGCACCCCGTCGACGACGATGCGCTCGGGCATGTCGGGGGCGATGGCGCAGGCGATCTCCAGCCCCTTGGCCTGGGCGCGCGGGGCGAGGAGTTCGCTCACCCCTTCCGCCAGCGGGGCGAGTTCCACCGGCCCCGGCGCGAGATCGAGGCGCCCGGCCTCGATCTTCGACATGTCGAGCACCTCGTTGATCAGCATCAGTAGGATTTCGCCGGAGCCCCGGATCGCCTCGACATAGCTTGCCTGTTCCGCCGTCAGCCGCGTGTCGCGCAGCAGCCCGGCCATGCCGAGAATGCCGTTGAGCGGCGTGCGGATCTCGTGACTCACCGTGGCGAGAAACCGGCTCTTGGAGGCATTGGCCGTCTCCGCCTGATTGCGCGCGGCGACCAGCGCATCCTCGATTCGCCGCCGGTCGGTCACGTCGCGCAGGATCGTCTGGATCAGCGGCTCCCCGCTGCCCGGATCGCGCACGGGCACGTCGCGCCGGGCGAACCAGCGCGGTCCGCTTGCGGTCTCCAGGCACAGGTCGGCGGGGCGCGGGGTACCCGGATCGGCGTCCGGCGCGCCCGCCGGATCGATGTGCCCGTCCGGGAAGAGCCGTCGCGCCGCGTCGTTGGCGTAGACCACCTCGCCGCCGTGCCGCCAGCGGGTGACGACGTCGCCGAGCGTGTCGAGCACCGCGCGATGACGCGTCTCGCTTTCCTGCAGGTGCCAGACCTCGTCGCGCAGGGTCTCGGCGTCCGCCCGGGCCCGGGCGCAGTCGGCGGCAAGCTCGGCCGCGCGGGCCTCCATGCGCGCCTGCACGACGCCGAGCACCGCAAGGCCCACGCCGGTCAGCGTCAGCGCCGTGCCGGCGACCGCCAGACGCGCCGCCTCCGGCACCAGCGCCAGCAATCCCGCGCCGCCGGCGAGAAAGGCGACCAGGGCGACCAGAAGCGTCGCCGCCCGTCCCGGACGGGCCGAACCGGGCGTCGTCGCGGCAGCGGATCGGGACGCGGGGCGGGTATCGGCGGATGTCGGCACGAGAAACCGGACCTCTGGGCGCGAGGAAACGAAGCGGTGCAGGGGCACCGTCAGTCACGCCAGTGTCCGGGGCAAGGATTGAGAAAGGGTTGCGTCCCGTCGGGGCGGGTGTCCGACGTGGTGCGGGGGCGGGCGGGGTCAGGCCGCCTTGCGGTCGAAGGAGGCGCCGCGATAGCTCAGCGCCTCGGCGAGATGCATCCGCCCCACGGTGTCCGCGCCGTCGAGATCGGCGAGCGTGCGCGCGACCTTGAGAATGCGGTGATAGCCGCGCGCCGACAGGGCCAGGCTTTCCGCCGCGCTGTGCAGAAGGTCCAGCCCGGCGGCATCGGGCTTCGCCACCTCCTCGATGGTGCGCGCGCCGGCCTGGGCGTTGGTGCGCGCCGGCAGGCCCAGCGCGGCATAGCGCGCGATCTGCCGTTCGCGCGCCGCCGCGACCCGCACGGCCACATCGGCGGAGTTTTCCGCCCGGCCGGGGCTGATCAGATCGACGGCGGTGACGGCCGGCACCTCGATCCTCAGGTCGATGCGGTCGAGCAGCGGCCCCGACAGGCGCGACTGGTATTCGGTGACGCAGCGCTCGCCGCGCTTGCACACATGGCCCGGCTCGCCCGCATGGCCGCAGCGGCAGGGGTTCATCGCGGCGATCAGCTGCACGCGCGAGGGATAGGTGGTGCGGTGGTTGGCGCGCACGATCACCGTCTCGCCGCTTTCCAGCGGCTGGCGCAGGCTGTCGAGCACCTGCGGCTGGAACTCTGGCAGTTCGTCGAGAAACAGCACCCCGTTGTGGGCGAGCGACACCTCGCCGGGGCGGGCGCGCATGCCCCCGCCGACGAGGGCCGCCATGGAGGCGGAGTGGTGCGGCGCGCGAAACGGCCGGCGCTCCGACAATTTGCCGTCGGCGAGTTCCCCGGCGATGGAGGCGACCATCGAGACCTCGAGAAGTTCCTTCGGCGTCAGCGGCGGAAGGATGGAGGGCAGGCGGCTCGCCAGCATCGACTTGCCCGCCCCCGGCGGTCCCACCATCAGCAGATTGTGCCCGCCGGCCGCCGCGATCTCCAGCGCGCGCTTGGCCGATTCCTGGCCGCGCACCTCCGAAAGGTCCGGCAGCGGGGCAAGGTCCGCGTTGAGCCGGGGCACGGGGCGCGACAGCGCCTGCGTGCCCTTGAAGTGGTTGGCGAGCTGGATCAGCGATTGCGGGGCGAGAATGTCCATCTCCGCATCCGCCCAGGCGGCTTCCGGGCCGCAGGCGGCGGGGCAGATCAGGCCTCTCGCCTGCGCGTTGGCGGCGATCGCCGCCGGCAGCACCCCGGCGACCGGCGACACGGTGCCGTCGAGTGCCAGTTCGCCGAGCACCACGTAGCCGTCGAGATCGGCGGCCGGCAGCGCGCCCATGGCCGCCATCAACGCGAGCGCGATCGGCAGGTCGAAATGCGAGCCTTCCTTGGGCAGATCCGCCGGGGCGAGGTTGACCGTGACACGCTTGGCCGGCAGCGACAGGCCCGAGGCAAGCAGCGCGGAACGCACGCGCTCGCGGCTTTCGCCCACCGCCTTGTCGGGCAGGCCGACGATGGTGAAGGCCACCTGGCCCGGCCCGATCTGCACCTGCACGTCGACGGGCTTGGCCTCAATGCCCTGAAACGCCACGGTCGCGATCCGTGACACCATCGCCCGCCCTCCGGTCCCGCAATCGCGTGTCTTCGAAACGCTTGCAACCTAGCGCAACCGTTCGGGCTTCACAACTGCGGAGCGTGTCGCGGGGGAGTTTCAGCCCTGCGCTGCGCGCTTCTGTTCGACGCTCGTCCAGAAGGCGGCGGCGATGTCGGGGCCGCCGAGTTTCGCGACGGCGCGAATGCCGGTCGGCGCCGTGACGTTGATCTCGGTCAGGCAGTCGTCGATCACGTCGATGCCGACCAGGATCAGCCCCTTCTCGCGCAGCGCCGGGCCGAGACGGGCGCAGATCTCGCGTTCGCGCGGCGAGAGATCGGCCTCGCGCGCCGCGCCGCCACGCACCATGTTGGAGCGCAGATCGCCTTCCTGCGGCACGCGGTTGACCGCGCCGGCGAACTCGCCGTCGACCAGCAGGATGCGCTTGTCGCCCTTCGCCACATTGGGCAGGAAGCGCTGGATCACCCAGGGCTCGCGGAAGGTCACGGCGAAGAAGTCGTAGAGCGAGCCGTAGTTGAGATCGTCCTGGGTGATGCGGAAGACCGCCGCGCCGCCATGGCCGAACAGCGGCTTCATCACGATGTCGCCGTGCTCGGCGCGAAACGCGTCGATGGCGTCGCGGTCGCGGGTGATCAGTGTCGGCGGCATCAGGTCGGCGAATTCGGTGACGAAGAGCTTCTCCGGCGCGTTGCGCACGGAGGCCGGGTCGTTCACCACCAGCGTTTTCGGGTGGATCTTCTCAAGCATGTGGGTGGCCGCGACATAGGCCATGTCGAAGGGCGGGTCCTGCCGCATCAGGATCACGTCCATGTCGCCGAGATCGACCAGACGCTTGTCGCCAAGCGTGAAGTGATCGCCGACCGTGTCGCGCACGGCGACCGGTTCCACCGCCGCCGTCACCGTGTCGCCGGTCATCGCCAGCCGGTCGGGTGTGTAGTGATAGAGGTCGTGACCGCGCGCCTGCGCTTCCAGCATCAGCGCGAAGGCGCTGTCGCCAGCGATGTTGATGGAAGCGATGTGGTCCATCTGGACCGCGACCTTGAGCGGATGGGAAGAGGTCATGAAGGGCTCCGGCGCGGGCGCCGCCCGGTCGGGGGCGCGGGGAGGGGACTTTGGGCCAAGCATATGCGGGTCCGCGCTACCTTTGTCCAGCCGTCCAGCCGGGGGCGGCCCTCTGGGGCGTGCCGGATCAAGCCTGCCAGATCATACGTGCCAGATCATACGTGCCGGATCATACGTGTCAGATATCCGGCGGGCGGAAGGCGTCGGCAATGTGCTCCGGCCAGCGCCGGGGCACGATCAGCACGGCGTCGAAGCGGAAGGTCGCGCTGTCGGGCGCTGCGGCCTGCGAGCGCCAGGCGCGGGCGGCGGCCGCGATACGTCGCTGGGCGTGCGGCGTGATCGAGAGCAGCGCCGCGTCGCGGCTGGCGCGGGCCTTGACCTCGACGAAGGCGATCGTGTCGCCCTTGCGGGCGATCAGGTCGATCTCGCCGCCGTTCGAGCGGAACCGCCGCGCGAGAATGCGCCAGCCCTTGAGCCGGAGCGCCAGCGCGGCGCGGGTCTCGGCCCGCAATCCGAGCCGATAGGCGGCCTGGCGGCTGCGGGCGGGGCCGCTCATGTCGCCGGCCCGCTCACGCCGCCGGCTGGAACGTGGCGGCCAGGATCACCGCGACGAGCGTGACCAGAAAGCCGCCGACGGCGAGCTTCCAGGCATCGCGCCGGTGCTTCAGCCCCGGCCAGCCGAGCGGCTTGATCACCTGAATGGCGGCCACGAGCGCGAAGAACACCATGATGATCTTGGTCAAGGCAGTCTCCCGATAGGACGTGGGGGCAGGGTTCAGGGTTGTTGTAGCAACCGCCGGGCGAAAGCGCATCACGCGTCGGACGCCGTCCAATCCTTGGGCCCATCCCCGAGCCTGTCCCCGGGCCCGTCCTTGAGCTCCATCGCGCGGGCGTAAAGCTCCTTGCGCTCCAGCCCGGTCATCTGCGCCACATGCTTGGCGGCCGCCGAGGCCTTCATGGTGGCGAGCGCTTCGGTGAGCAGCGCGTCGGCGTCGGCCGGGTCGGCCTGCGTGACGGTCTCGGGCGGCGCGATGCACACCACGATCTCGCCCTTGACCGTTTCCCCGGCGTAGCGTTCGGCCAGCTCGCCCAGCGTGCCGCGCTCGAAGGTCTCGAAGCGCTTGGTGAGTTCGCGCGCCACCGCCGCCTGGCGGGCCTCGCCGAGCACCTCGCCCATGTCGGCCAGCGCCGTGGCCAGCCGGCGCGGGCTTTCGAACAGCACCAGCGTGGCCGGGATGCGGGCAAGCTCTTCCAGACGGCTGCGGCGCTGGCCCTGCTTCTGGGGCAGGAAGCCGGCGAAACAGACCGTGTCTGAGGGAAGCCCCGCGCCGACGAGCGCGGCGAGCGGCGCGCTCGCGCCGGGAATGGGAATGACCCGGTGGCCGGCCTCGAGCACCTCGCGCACCAGCCGGTAGCCGGGATCGGAGACGAGCGGCGTGCCGGCATCGGAGACGAGCGCCACCGAGCCGCCGCTCTCCAGAAGGGCCATCAGGCGCGGGCGCACCTTCGCCGCATTGTGCTCGTGATAGGCGGTGAGCGGCGTCGACAGGCCGAAACGCTGCATCAAGGTGGCGGTGACGCGGGTGTCCTCGCAGGCGATGCGGTCGACGCCGGCGAGCGTTTCCAGGGCGCGCACGGTGATATCGCCCAGATTGCCGATGGGCGTGGAGACGATGTAGAGCCCCGGCGCCGCCGGTTGCGCGTCGAAGCCCCGCGCGCCGATGTGAAAGCCGCGCCGGGCGCCGGCGGTCCTGTCGTCGCTGTCGGGCTTTGCGGGCATTGCGGTCCTGCGGATGGGCGTGACGGGCGGTCGGATGTGCGGGCGCGCCCTGGCTGTATTGAGAAACGCGCCTGCGCGCTCTGTCTGTCTTAAGAGGCGCGCCTGCGCGCCGGGGCCGTTTTGACAGGAAACATGGAAAACGCCAAGTTTATGCGCAAGAATTTGCAGGGCGCGGGGCGGACTGCTAAGCGTCTTGCGGTCTTGGGTGCGCGAGCGCGCGGGCATTCGGGCAACGACTGCGGACATTCGGGGAGTTTAGGCGCAGTGCTTCAGGGTATTCGCAAGATCCGTGGCGGCCTTCGCGGGGCGCGCATCGGCATGGCGGTCGCCGCGGCGGCGGTTCTGGCCGGCTGCGCGGGCTCCGGGCTCGGAGAGTTTCCCGGCTATCCCTCCACGCCCGAGGGCCAGCCGGGGGTGAGCGGCCAGACGCTGGGCGCGGGCTCCGTGCGCGTCGGCCTGCTGTTGCCGATGAGCGGCGGCGGCAGCGCCAGCTCCATCGCGTCGGTCTTCCGCAACGCGGCCGACCTCGCGCTCAAGGATTTTCAGGGCGCCGACATCCAGATCCTGATCAAGGACACCGGCGGCACGGCCGAGGGCGGCCGTCAGGCGGCGCAGGCCGCCATCGCGGAAGGTGCGGAACTGCTGCTCGGGCCGGTCTTCGCGCCGGCGGTCGGCGGCGCGGGCTCGATGGCGCGCTCCTCGGGCGTGCCGGTGGTCGCCTTCTCCAGCGATGAATCGGTTGCCTCGCGCGGCGTCTATCTGCTCAGCTTCCTGCCGCGCAGCGACGTGACGCGCGTCGTCGGCCATGCGGCGCGCCAGGGCAAGCGCTCCTTCGCCGCGCTCCTGCCCGACACGTCCTACGGCGCGGTGGTCGAGGCCGCCTTCCGCCAGGAGGTGGGGCGCGCCGGCGCGCGGATCGTGGCGATCGAGAAATACACCACCCAGGGCGGCGACACGACCGACATTGCCGCCAAGCTCGCGCGGATTGCCGCCAACGCGCAGCAGATCGACGCGGTCTTCGTGCCGGAAGGCAATGTGGCTCCCTTCGTGGCGCAGTCGCTCACCACGAGCGGGGTCAATCTCGGCACCACCAAGCTGCTCGGCAGCGGCCAGTGGGACACGCCGCAGGTGCTCAACGCCTCGCCGCTCACCGGCGCATGGTTCCCGGGGCCGGACAAATCCGGTTTCCAGTCTTTCGCGCAGCGCTACCAGGCCGCCTACGGCAGCGCGCCGCCGCGCAACGCGACCATTGCCTACGATGCGACGATCCTGGCCGCCGGTCTCGTCCGCTCCGCCGGCCAGGCCCGCTTCTCCGAGCGCGTGCTGACAAACCGCGACGGCTTCCTCGGCATCGACGGCGTGTTCCGCTTCAACCGCCAGGGGACCAACGACCGCGGCCTTGCGATCTACGAGGTGACGGGATCGGGCGCGCGCGTCGTGTCGCCCGCGCCGCGTGCCTTCGGCGCCGGCGGGTAACGCCATGACGCCGGCCGGGCCCGGGACGCTCGCGGGCAAACGCATCCTTCTGATCGTCGGCGGCGGCATCGCCGCCTACAAGAGCCTCGACCTCATCCGCCGGCTGCGCGAGCGCGGCGCCCGGGTGCGGGCGGTGATGACCGAGGGGGCGCGCCAGTTCGTCACGCCGCTCGCGGTCGGGGCGCTGACCGGCGACAAGGTGTTCTGCGACCTCTTCGACCGCGAGGACGAGCACGACGTCGGGCATATCCGGCTGGCGCGCGAGGCCGACGCCATCGTGGTCGCGCCGGCGACCGCCGATCTGATGGCGAAGATGGCGGCCGGGCTCGCCGGCGATCTCGCCACCGCCGTTCTGCTGGCAAGCGACCGGCCGCTGCTGATCGCCCCGGCGATGAACCCGGCCATGTGGAGCCATCCCGCGACCCGGCGCAACGCGGCGCAACTGGGGGCCGACGGCGTCCGGTTCGTGGGGCCGAACGCCGGCGAGATGGCGGAAACCGGCGAGGCGGGCGTCGGGCGCATGGCCGAACCGCTGGAGATCGCCGCCGCGCTCGAGGATCTTCTGGGGGGGCGGGAGACGACACCGGGCGCCCTGGCCGGCCGGCATGTGCTGATCACCTCCGGCCCGACCCATGAACCCATCGATCCGGTGCGCTACATCGCCAACCGCTCGTCGGGCAAGCAGGGCCATGCGATTGCCGCCGAAATGGCGCGTGCCGGCGCGCGGGTGACGCTGGTCTCCGGTCCGGTGACGCTCCCCGATCCGGCTGGCGTCACGGTCGTGCATGTCGAGACGGCGCGCGAAATGCTCGCCGCCGTCGACGCGGCGCTGCCCGCCGATGTGGCGGTGATGGCGGCCGCCGTCGCCGACTGGCGCGCGGCGGATGCGCAAGGCGACAAGATCAAGAAGGACGGCAGCGGCACGGTGCCGCCGCTGAAACTTGCCGAAAATCCGGACATTCTCGCGACCATTGGCCGGCATGGCACATTGCGCCCGCGCCTCGTGGTGGGCTTTGCCGCCGAAACCCGCGATGTGGTCGACAACGCCCGCGCCAAGCTCGACCGCAAGGGGGCCGATCTCATCGTCGCCAACGACGTGTCGGCCGAGCACGGGGTGATGGGCGGCGAGGACAACACCGTGCGCCTCGTCGCGCGTGACGGCGTCACCGACTGGCCGAAGCTCCCCAAGGCGGAGGTGGCCCGGCGTCTGGTCGAGGAGATCGCGCGGCGTCTCGGCTGAGCGGTCGGGCGCTTAGCGCCGGCCGGCCGGTTGAGTCGCTCGCGCGGCGATGCGATGGACGGGGCGCCGACCGGCGCTCTGTCTTTGTTCCGGGGGCGTTCCCCCTGTTGCTTCCTTCGAAAACGGGATGATCCGCATGACCCTTCCCTTGCGCGTGCGCCGCCTGCCGCACGGCCTCGACCTGCCGCTGCCCGCCTATCAGAGCGACGAGGCGGCGGGCATGGACCTTCTGGCCGCCGTCGACCAGCCGCTTAAGATCGCGCCCGGCGCCCGGGCGCTGGTGCCGACCGGCATCGCCATCGCCCTGCCGCCCAACACCGAGGCGCAGGTGCGCCCGCGCTCCGGGCTGGCCGCCCGCCATGGGGTCACGGTGCTCAACACGCCGGGCACCATCGATCCGGATTATCGCGGCGAGATCAAGGTGATCCTGATCAATCTGGGCGAGGCGCCCTTCGTCGTGGAGCGTGGCGCGCGCATCGCGCAGATGGTGGTGGCGCCGTTCGCCCGCGCCGACCTCATCGAGGTCAACGATCTGGACGAGACCCGGCGCGGCACGGGCGGTTTCGGGTCGACCGGGCATCACTGACCGGTCAGGCCGAAGGGGCGAGCGCGCGTGTGTGGCATTGGAAAATCATGCTGCGGATGCCGGCTTTTCCGAAATCGAATTCCATGCCGCCGGGCGCGGATGGCGCGCGCCCCCCTCGCATGATCCGCTCCGCGCGCCTAGATTGAGGCCATGTCCCTTTCCTGCCGGCCGGCCTGCCGACCGGTCCGGCCGCCGACGAAGGAGTTTGCCATGAACACCCCCACGCCCGGCCGCGGCCGGATCTATGCCTCCATGACCGAGACCATCGGCGACACGCCGCTGGTGCGCCTCGACCGGCTGGCCGAGGAGGCCGGCGTCAAGGCCGAGATCCTCGGCAAGCTGGAGTTCTTCAACCCGATCTCCAGCGTCAAGGACCGCATCGGCGTGGCGATGATCGAGGCTCTGGAAGCCAAGGGCACCATCGTGCCGGGCAAGACCACGCTGATCGAGCCGACGTCCGGCAACACCGGCATCGCGCTGGCCTTCGTGGCCGCCGCCAAGGGCTACCGGCTGATCCTGGTGATGCCGGAGACCATGTCCATCGAGCGGCGCAAGATGCTGAAGTTGCTCGGCGCCGAGCTGGAGCTCACGGAAGGCCCGAAGGGCATGAAGGGCGCGGTCGCGCGCGCCGAGGAAATGCTGGCCGAGATCGACGGCGCGGTGATCCCGCAGCAGTTCGAGAACCCGGCGAACCCGGCGATCCATCGCGCCACGACGGCGGAGGAGATCTGGAACGACACCGGCGGCAATCTCGACGTCTTCGTCTCCGGCATCGGCACCGGCGGCACGATCACCGGCGTCGGCGAAGTGCTCAAGGAGCGCGATCCCAACGTCAAGGTCGTGGCCGTCGAGCCGACCGACAGTCCGATCCTGTCCGGCGGTCAGCCGGGGCCGCACAAGATCCAGGGCATCGGCGCGGGCTTCGTGCCGGGCGTGCTCAACACCAAGGTCTACGACGAGGTCGTGCAGGTCTCCAACGAAGAGGCCTTCGAGATGGCGCGCAAGGCGGCGCGGCTGGAAGGCCTGCCGGTCGGCATTTCCTCGGGCGCGGCGCTCGCCGCCGCGCTCAAGGTCGGCGCCCGGCCCGAGATGGCCGGCAAGCGTATCGTCGTGATCATCCCCTCCTTTGCCGAGCGCTACCTGTCGACCGCGCTCTTCGAGGGGCTGGACTGAGCGTCTCCCGGTCGCGGCATCGGCGCAGACTGGACAACGGCGGCGGGGCACTCCCGCCGCCGTTTGTGTTAGATCCTCGCGGTCGGTGTCTTGATGAGGCGGCGTCAGCGCACGACGACCGCCGTGCCGGTGGCGCTGACCATCAGCATGGACCCGCCCTGGCCGACGGTCTCATAGTCCAGATCGATGCCGATCACCGCATTGGCGCCAAGCTCGCCGGCGCGCGTCTTCATTTCGTCGAGCGCGATCATGCGGGCGCGCATCAACTCTTCCTCATACGCCGCCGAGCGGCCGCCGACGATGTCGCGAATGCCGGCGAAGAGGTCCTTGAAGACATTGGCGCCGAGGATCGCCTCTCCGGTGACGATCCCCTTGTAATCGATGATCTCGCGCCCCTGCAGGGTGCTGGTGGTGCTGGTCAGCATGCGCCTCTCCCGTGATGACATCTGCGCGATTCCGCGCGACGCCGATCATGGCGCGTTTTCCCGGGCGGCGCCAAGGGGCGCGTGGATCGTGCGCCAACGTCAGGCTCCAGAGTCAGGCGTCCGGGCTCAGGCGTCGGGCGGGCCGATCCGGTCGGGGTGGGCGGCGGCGAAGGCGTCCAGCCTGGCGCAGGCGGCATCGATCGCCACCAGCCTCGGGCACCCGTCGAGATCGACGCCCCAGCGCCGCGCGTTGAACACCTGCGGCACGAGGCAGAGATCGGCGAGCGTCGGGGTGTCGCCATGGCAGAAGGTGCCGGTCTGCGGCGCGTCGAGCATCGCTTCCAGCGCCGCCAGCCCCTTGCCGATGAAGGTCTGCATCCAGGCGACCTTGGCCGCGTCGCCGCCGCCGGTGAGCTCCGCCACATGGGCGGCGACGGAGAGATTGCACACGGGATGGATCTCCATCGCCACCGCATGGGCGAGCGCGCGCACCCGCTGGCGGCCGAGCGCATCGGCCGGCAGCAGCGTGCTGCCCTCGCGCGTTTCATGCAGATATTCGACGATGGCGAGCGACTGGGTCAGCATGACGCCGTCGATGTCGAGCGTCGGCACCAGGCCCTGGCGATTGCGGGCCAGGTTCTCCGCGCCGCGATGCGCGCCGGTCAGGAGGTTCACCGGCACCGTGTCATGGGCGATGCCGAGCAGGTTCAAGGCGATGCGGACGCGGTAACTCGCCGAGGAACGCCAGTAGTCGTAAAGCACGGGTCGGGTCACGAAGGGTCTCCGAAAAGCTGAGGCGGGGCATGCGCTTGAATGAGGCGCTTGAGCGCGGCGCATGAGATCCGTCGCGTATCGCATGCGCCGCCCGTGCCTGCCAAGTCCGGCGCCGCCCGAGGGGGCTCCGGGAATGAATTTGACTATTTGGTCAAAATTCGGCCCAATACCCGAACGGACCCGCCTCCGCCCAACGAGAGGCGGGCCGTGCGCAATCACCACATCCGGACCGACGGCAAGAGGAGGCCGTCCCGGGTCCACGAGGAGAACATCGCGCCGGACCCCGTGCGGGCTCCGGCCGTCGCAGAAGGTGCAGCCATGGCCGACGCCCTGACACCCCCCGACATTCGCGCGGGGCGGCTCTCGCCCGACGACTATCTGGAAAACTTCGACGACCTGCATCCCCCGCTTGGCGCCCATGAGGCGAAGGTCGAGGCGGACCGATGCTATTTCTGCTACGACGCGCCGTGCACCATCGCGTGCCCGACGTCGATCGACATTCCGAAATTCATCCGCCAGATCTCGACCGGCAATCCGATCGGCTCGGCCAAGACGATCTTCGCGGAGAACATTCTCGGCGGCATGTGCGCCCGCGTCTGCCCGACCGAGACGTTGTGCGAGGAGGCCTGCGTGCGCAACCTCGCAGAGGACAAGCCGGTGCAGATCGGCCTGTTGCAGCGCCATGCCACCGACACCTTCCTGGCGCGCTCGCAGGCGCATCCCTACACGCGCGCCGCGCCGACGGGCCGCAAGGTCGCCGTCGTCGGCGGCGGACCGGCGGGGCTCGCCTGTGCCCATGCGCTGGCCCGCGAGGGGCATGACATCACGATCTTCGAGGCGCGCGACAAGATCGGCGGGCTCAACGAATATGGCATCGCCGCCTACAAGACGACGCATGATTTCGCGCAACGCGAGGTCGATTTCATCCTCGCCATCGGCGGCATCACGGTCGAATGCAACAAGGCGCTCGGTCGCGACATCACGCTTGAGGGGCTGCGGTCGGAGTTCGACGCGGTGTTCCTCGGCATGGGCCTGCCCGGCGTCAACGCGCTTCGGGCCGAGGGCGAGGCGCTCGACGGGGTGATCGACGCGGTCGCCTATATCGCGGAGCTGCGCCAGGCGAAGAACCTCGCCAAGCTGCCGGTGGGGCGCAAGGTCGTCGTCATCGGCGGCGGCATGACGGCCATCGACATCGCGGTGCAGATCAAGCGGCTCGGCGCGGAGGAGGTGACCATCGCCTATCGCCGCGACCGCGATGCGATGAAGGCCAGCGCCTACGAGCAGGAGGTGGCGCTCACCAACGGCGTCGTGATCCGCGAATGGCTGCAGCCGAAGGCGCTGGTCGGCGCCAACGGCCATGTGCGCGCCCTCGAGCTGGAACGCACCGCGACCGACGCCGACGGACGGCTCGCCGGCACCGGCGAGACGGTGACGCTGGAGGCCGACCAGGTCTTCAAGGCGATCGGCCAGACCTTCGTGGCGGATGCGCTCGGCGGGTCCGGGGCGCTTGCGCTCGAGGGCGGGCGCATCGCGGTCGACGCGGATCGCAGGACCTCGCTCGACACCGTCTGGGCCGGCGGCGACTGCATCGCCGGCGGCGAGGATCTGACCGTCGCCGCGGTGGAGGACGGCAAGATCGCCGCCGCCGCCATTCACGCCGCGCTGAGCGCCTGACGGACGCTTCTCGTCCGACCCGGCGCGCGCGCCCCGTTTCACCCCCATCGCTCAAGAGGGGAGGTTTTTCAAATGGCCGATCTCACCACCAGTTTTCTCGGCATCTCGTCGCCCAATCCGTTCTGGCTCGCCTCCGCGCCGCCCACCGACAAGGCCTATAACGTCGTGCGGGCCTTCGAGGCCGGCTGGGGCGGCGTCGTGTGGAAGACGCTCGGCGAGGATCCGCCGATCGTCAACGTCAACGGCCCGCGCTACGGCGCGGTGCACGGCCGCGACCGCAATCTCATCGGCTTCAACAACATCGAGCTCATCACCGACCGGCCGCTGGAGGTGAACCTGCGCGAGATCAGGCAGGTCAAGCGCGACTGGCCCGACCGGGCGATGATCGTGTCGCTGATGGTGCCGTGTGAGGAAAAGAACTGGATCGACATCCTCAAAAGGGTCGAGGACACCGGCGCCGACGGTGTCGAGCTCAACTTCGGCTGTCCGCACGGCATGAGCGAGCGCGGCATGGGCTCGGCCGTGGGCCAGGTGCCGGAATACATCGAGATGGTCACCCGCTGGTGCAAGACGCACACCGACATGCCGGTGATCGTCAAGCTGACGCCCAACATCACCGACATCCGCAAGCCGGCACAGGCGGCCAAGGCCGGCGGGGCCGACGCGGTCAGCCTGATCAATACGATCAACTCCATCGTGTCGGTCGATCTCGACCGGATGGCGCCGGAGCCGACCATCGACGGACGCGGCGCCCACGGCGGCTATTGCGGCCCGGCGGTCAAGCCGATCGCGCTCAACATGGTGGCCGAGATCGCCCGCGATCCCGAAACCCACGGCCTGCCGATCTCCGGCATCGGCGGCGTGACGACCTGGAAGGACGCGGCCGAGTTCATGGCGCTGGGGGCGGGCACCGTGCAGGTCTGCACGGCGGCCATGACCTACGGCTTCAAGATCGTCGAGGAGATGATCGACGGCCTGTCCGACTGGATGGACGAGAAGGGCTATACCTCGATCGACCAGTTCGTCGGCAAGGCGGTGCCCAACGTCAGCGACTGGCAGCAGCTCAACCTCAACTATGTGGTCAAGGCCCGCATCGATCAGGACGCCTGCATCAAGTGCGGGCGCTGCCACATCGCCTGCGAGGACACCTCGCACCAGGCGATCACGTCGATGAAGGACGGCCTGCGCCACTTCGAGGTGATCGACGAGGAATGCGTCGGCTGCAACCTTTGCGTTTCCGTCTGCCCCGTGGAAAACTGCATCACCATGGAGCATATCGCCGAAGGCGTCGATCCGCGCACCGGCAAGCCGATCGATCCCGAGTACGCCAACTGGACCACCCACCCGAACAACCCGAACCGGACGATGGAGGCCGCCGAATGACGGCCCCCGCATCGTGAGGCCCGCATGAGGACCGCATGACAGGCTGCGCCGGGCGCAACCGGCGGCGGGTGCGATGACCGCACCCGCCGCCCCGCACGCCGACGAGACCGGGCGCGCCCATCTGGCGATGCTCGGCTTCGTGTTTCTGGTCTCGACCTCCTTCCCGGTGGGTCACGCGATCACGCAAGGGCTCGACCCGGCGGTGCTGACCGCCCTGCGCTTCTGCCTGGCCGCCGCCATCTTCGCCGGCCTCGCCACCGCGAAGGGCCTGTGGACACGGCCAAGGCCTGCGCGCTTTCCCGTCTATGCGGTGATCGCGGCGGTGCTCTGCGTCTTCTTCGTCACCATGTTCGAGGCGCTGCGGCTCACCTCGGCGCTCAACGCCGGGGCGGTGTTCACGCTGCTGCCCGGTTTCACGGCGCTGGCCGGGTTCGCGCTGCTGCGCCAGCGCGTGTCGCGGCGGCAGATCTTGTGTCTGGGGATCGGAGCGCTGGGCGCGCTGCTGGTTCTCTACGGCGCGGACCTGTCGCGCCTGGCCCGCTTCGAGTTCGGTCCCGGCGAGACCCTCTTCTTTTTCGGCGTTGCGGCCTATGCGTTCTACTCACCGCTGATGCGGCTCCTGAATGCCGGCGAGCCGCTGGAGGTCTTCAACTTCTGGATCCTGGTATGCGGCGCCGTGCTGCTCGTCGCCTATGGCTGGCGCGAGATCCTTGCGACCGACTGGACAGCCGTGCCGGCGCATGTGTTCCTCGGCATCGCCTATCTGGCGGTGTTCCCGACCGCCTCGAGCTTCTACTTCGCGACCTACGCCAGCCTGCGTCTGCCGTCCGGGCCGATGATGGCCTACACCTACCTGCTGCCGTCCTTCGTGCTGCTCGAGACGATGGTGCTCGGCGCGCCCTGGCCCGGCGCCTGGACGGTGGCCGGCGTGGTCGTGACCGCGCTGGCGACGCTGGTCCTGCAGCGTGACGTCGGGCGCGGACGGTGAGCGGACACGTGAATCGGCTTACCTAGCGGCAGGAAGTCGTATAGGGTGCACTTCGTTGCGAGATCCTATCGAGAGTTGTCATGCCGGATTTCGACGAGGGCCAGAAGGCAATCATCCGAGATTGCGCGCGCGAAGTCGCGCGCGAGGTGCTCAACTCGGTCGACGCCGAGAAGTCCATGTCGGAGCGGGCAGCCGCCGTGACGACCGAGGCACTGGGTGCGGACGACCAGAAGGGCACGCCTCTTGCCCGCCTCGCCGATCTCGAGCGACCCTTCTGGCGCCAGAAATCGTTCTGGGGCGGCGGGAGTGCCGTCGCGGTCGCCCTGTTTGTCCTCGGCTTGTTCGAGTACGGTCTGACCGACCGGGTCATCTCCACGCTCGCTCACGATTTTTTCAGAACCGAGCAGCACGTGACCGACCGGCTGGCAACAGTCGAGACGAGCGCGATCCGCAGCGCTGTCGACGCCCGGATCGACTCCTGGATCACGGCGGCCGCTGCCAAACCAAGTTCATCCCTCGCCACGTCGATCCGCGACGGCGCGGAGACCGTCTTGAAGGATGGAATCGGCGGCAAGATGAGGGACGCCGATCTGCCGCGCTTCGTCGACACGCTCGTTCGCAAGCGCCCGACATTGGCCTTTCACGGTCATGCGACCTTCGGGCTCGAACGAAAGATCCAGGTCTTCGATCCACGGTGCCGCGATGCGTTCCTGCAGAGCATCCTCGCCGCGTCGTCGACCCCCGATCCCGTTGACCTGCCGGACGAGGGCAATTGCCTGCTCGAAGGTGCGCTGCCCGGCGACGATCAGTTGATCATTCCCTTCTACGGCTATCGCTTGCCCGAAAGACGGCAAGGGCCAGGCGGATCGTCTCCCGAGGAAGCACCGGATCGGGTGGAAGGCGCGCGGAAACAGCACGATGTGCATCTCGTGCTCGAAGTCCGCCGCGTGTCCATACAGGCGGCGGGTGGGGAGGAGGTCGAACTTGCCAGCTCGATCGACGACCTGCAGGTGTTCCTGAACCGTCCGGTGGCCGACGGACGTCCCGTGCGGCTTCAGGAGCCATGGCCTGGAACCTATTACGCCGAGCTGACGCATCTCATATCGGAAGATGCGATAGACATTCCGGCGATGAACCACGTTCGCTTCCTGCACTTTCTGACGATCGAGGCGGACGATGAGAAACTCATCGAGAAGCGGCAGGTCGCCACGGTGTCCGCCCTGATTCTCGTGAATCGGGAGCCGAGAGAGCCATGAGACGGTGGACCGCGATCGGCGCTCTCGCCGTCCTGGCGACATTCGGCCACGCGCGTGAGGCTCCTGCACAGACTGAAAACGAGTCGGCCACGCAGATCGTCTCCATTGACACCGTCCAGTTGCGGCAGGAATTGCGCGAGGTGATCCCGCGATCGATGCCCTATCAGGAATGCGGTGATCGGATGACACTGAGCGGCGTCTCCATCGACCGCAGCCTGTTGGACGACGAGGTCGATACGTCGGCCGAAGTGGAGCAGACGCTCGAGATCTGCCCGTTCATTGTCTATGAGCGCTGGTTCTGCAACAAGGGAACCTACGGGCTGTCGAGCTCGCTCTTCGGGCAGGCCCTGGTGCAGGGACGCGACCTGATGAAGACGCGCATCGCGCAGGAGCACAGCAAGGTGTGCTTTGCCACGCGGTTCCGTCCGACACCTGACGGTGCTGGCGTCGCGGCGAATGTCGAACTGGTCTCCAGTGCGTTTTCGCCAACAGTTACGAGCCTGATCGAGCGCTCGCGGCTCCTGGAGAAGCTGGAAGCGCTGATCGCGGCGGAGTTCCGTGACACCATCGCTGCGGCCTTGCCGGAATCAAGGATCCCGGTTGCCGAGCTCAGGCTCGATTTCGAGACACCGTGGGTCATCCTGTTGGAAGTGTCGCGGAGCGGCGCAGAGCCCTGATCGTCAACGTCGCCGATCCCCCTCACTGCGCCAGTTGCGTCGCCATGTAGGCGATGGTGCGCTGGTAGACCTTGGCGCGGTTCCAGTCGCGCAGCACGCCGAAGTTCGCGGTGCCGGGCGACCAGTCCGCGCCCTTGCGCCAGCCGTGCCGGCGCAGGAAATTCGCCGTGGAAGCGAAGACGTCCGGGGTGGAGCGGATCAGATTGGGCCGTCCGTCGCCGTCGAAGTCGACGGCGTATTTCTCGTAGCTGGAGGCGAGGAACTGCGTCTGGCCGATTTCGCCGGCCCAGGCGCCCTTCATGTCGGAGATCCGCATCATGCCGCGATCCGCGATCCTGAGCGCGCTCATCAGCTCGTTGGTGAAGAAGGCCGAGCGGCGGCAGTCGTAGGCGAGCGTCGCGAGCGAGGAGAAGATCGGGATGTCGCCCATGAAGCGGCCGAAGCCCGACTCCAGCCCCCAGATCGAGACGATCACTTCCTTCTGAACGCCGTAGCGACGCTCGACCCGGTCGAGCACGGCCGCGTGCTGGCGCAGCCGCTTGCGGCCGATGGCGATGGTGCTCGGCGGCGCCCGGCGGGCGAGAAACTGCTCGAAACTGAGCCTGAAGGACTTCTGCCCGCGATCGCGACGGATGACCTTGCGATTGTAGGAGAGATTTCCGAGCGCCGCATTGACCGTGCGCTGTGACACGCCGGAGCGAACCGCCTTGCGCTTGAAGTCGGCGAGCCAGGCGTTGAACCCGCTGCCGTCGTTGCCGCAGGACGCGGCAAGGGCCGGCGCGGGGGCGAGGGCGAGCGAGGCGGCGAGGGCGAGGGACGCGGCAAGGATCGGCAGGCGCATGACGGGGCTCCATGCAGGCGCGGGCCGAGAGAATGGAGAGCCGTCGTCCGGGCGCGCGCGTGAGACGGGACCGGCAGGCGCCGGCCCGATCCCCATCGAGGATACGCGTGCCGCGGGGGAGATCAAGGCCGCAGGGGAGATCAACGCCCTAGGGGAACGCGAGCGCCGGCGCGGCCTCAGTCGTCCGCTTGCGTCTCCGCGCCGCGCGGCAGCAGCCCCTCGAAGATCAGCGTGGCAAGCGTCTCCCGGGCGTCCCTGCGAAAGCCCGCGTCCTCGATGCCGCGTCCGGTGAGGGCGGCGATCTGCGGCGCGAAGTCGGCATAGTGCTGGGTCGTCGCCCAGATCAGGAAGATCAGATGATGCGGGTCGACGGCGCGGATCTTGCCGGCGCGCGCCCAGTGCCGCAGCACCTCCGCTTTTTCCTCCACCAACTCCTTGAGCGGGCCTTCCAGCACGTCGCGGATCTGCGGCGCGCCCTGCATCACCTCGTTGGCGAAGAGCCGCGAGGCTTCCGGTTCCTCGGCGGAAAACCGCAGCTTGGCGTCGATATAGGCGGTGAGTTCGCTGCGCGGGTCGCCGTCGGCATCGAGCGTGCGCAAGGGCGCGAGCCAGCGCTCCAGAAGGTCGGCGAGCACGGCCTTGTAGATCGCCGACTTGGAGCCGAAGTAGTAGAGCAGGTTCGATTTCGACATGCCCGCGTCGTCCGCGATCTGGTCGACGCGGGCGCCGCGATAGCCATAGCGGGCAAACGCGGTGAGCGCGGCGGCGAGGATGCGCGCGCGGTTCCGTTCCTGAATGCGGGTACGCGCCGGGGGTGTGCGGTCGGATCGGGTAGGCGCGCCCGGCGTGTTCGATGGGTCGGGACGGTCCATCTCACGCCTCCCGCAATCGCGTGACGTCCGCCGGGCCCGACCCGGGAGCGGGCGCCGGAACCGCGCCGATACCGGCCAGAACGATGCCGATCACGGTGCGTTTCGCCTCCTCGAACTGCGCGTCGGAGAGCGGCTCGCCGCCGTTCAGCGTGTCGATCTGGTGGTTGAAATCGGCGTAATGCTGGGTGGTCGCCCAGATCATGTAGAGCAGGTAGTGAGGGTTGACCGGCGCCATCTTTCCGTCGGCGATCCAGCGGTCGATCACCGCGACGCGCGAGGCGGTCCATTCGCGCAGCGTCGTTTCCAGATAATCCTGGATCACCGGCGCCTTGTGCAGGATCTCGTTCGCCCACACCTTGGAGCCCATCGGATGGGCGCGGGAGATATCCATCTTGGCGGAGATATAGGCGCTCAGCGCCGCGACCGGATCGTCGCTCTCGTCGAAGGTGTTGGCGGCATCCAGCCAGACGTTGAAGATGTGCTCCACCACACGGCGATAGAGCGCTTCCTTGGTGGGGAAGTAATAGTGAAGGTTGGCCTTGGGAATTCCGGCCCGGTCGGCGATCACGCCCGTCGTCGCGCCGCGAAAGCCGCGTTCGGCGAAGACTTCTTCCGCCGCCTTGAGAATCGCGCGTTCGTTTTCTGCCCGGATCGCGCTCTTTGCGGGTTTTTCGGTGGGGCGCATCGGCTCTGGTCATCAATTCGGCAGGTCGGCCAAAAAATGATCTTGACCGGATGGTCAAGCGTTCCTAGGCTCGATTTGACCATTTGGTCAGGTTTTTCGATCTGACTCAATGGATAACACGCGACGGACCGCCGGCACCACATCAACGAGACCGGACGGCCGCACCCTTCCAGTTCGCGATCACGACCCAAGGTCGCGGTCCGAAAGGCTTTCGCGCCCATCGCGCGGGGCTCTGCCGCAGCCGCGCATGTGCCGCGCAATCAGGTCCGCTCCCGCCGATCCGGCGCGGGGTGTGATCGCCGGCATGTGAATGCGATCTGCGGGAAGACGGGGAACGAGAGGCGGTGCTAGGCTGCGGCCCGGCACGGCACGTGGAGTGCATGGATCCTGGCCATGGCACCCGTGCGGCCACTCGCATCACCAAGACGCAAGACCCCGCGTGCGCCGCGCGCAAGGGGTTTCGGAGGATCCATGTCGCAGCCCGCGCTCAACACCAACAATCTCGACGCCTTCTGGATGCCGTTCACCGCGAACCGGCAGTTCAAGCAGAACCCGCGCCTCTTCGTCGGCGCCGAGGGCATGTACTACAAGACGGCCGACGGGCGCGACGTGCTGGACGGGACCGCCGGCCTGTGGTGCTGCAACGCCGGCCACGCCCGGCCGAGGATCACCGAGGCCGTGCAGCGCCAGGTCGCCGAGCTCGACTACGCGCCGGCCTTCCAGATGGGCCATCCGCACGCCTTCGAACTGGCCGCCCGCCTGTCGGCGCTGATGCCGACCCCGCTCGACCATGTGTTCTTCACCAATTCCGGCTCGGAATCGGTGGAAACCGCGCTGAAGATGGCGCTGGCCTATCACCGGGTGCGCGGCGAGGGATCGCGGACGCGGCTGATCGGCCGCGAGCGCGGCTATCACGGGGTCAACTTCGGCGGCATCTCGGTCGGCGGCATTGTCGCCAACCGCAAGATGTTCGGCACGCTGCTCGGCGGCGTCGACCACATCCGCCACACCCACGATCTGGAGCGCAACGCCTATTCGCGCGGCCAGCCCGAGAGCGGCGCCGAGTATGCCGAGGAGCTGATCCGGCTGGTGCAGCTGCACGATCCCTCGACCATCGCGGCGGTGATCGTCGAGCCGGTCGCGGGCTCCACCGGCGTGCTGATCCCGCCCAAGGGGTACCTGGAGCGGCTGCGCGCGATCTGCGACCAGCACGGCATCCTGCTGATCTTCGACGAGGTGATCACCGGGTTCGGCCGTCTCGGCTCGCCCTTCGCGGTGGAGCATTTCGGCGTGATGCCGGATCTGGTGACGACGGCTAAGGGCATCACCAACGGCGTGATCCCCATGGGCGCGGTGTTCTGCACCCGCGACATTCACGACGCCTTCATGACCGGCCCGGAGCATCTCATCGAGTTCTTCCACGGCTACACCTATTCCGGCCATCCGGTCGCCTGCGCGGCGGCGCTCGGGACCCTCGACACCTATGAGGAGGAGGGACTGCTGACCCGCGCGGCGGAATTGGAGGACTACTGGGCCGACGCCCTGCACTCGCTCAAGGGAACGCGCCACGTCATCGACATCCGCAACATCGGCCTGATCGGCGCGGTGGAACTGGAGCCGATCGCCGGCGAGCCGACGAAGCGGGCCTTCTCCGCCTTTCTCAAGGCCTATGAGGCCGGGTCGCTGATCCGCACGACCGGCGACATCATCGCCCTGTCGCCGCCGCTCATCATCGAAAAGGGTCAGATCGATCAGCTGGTCGACACGCTGCGCAGCGTGCTCGAGAGCATCGACTGACCGGACAAGAGCCGTTCAACCCGCAAGGTTCGTTCATGACCGTGATCGAGAATGCCATCGGCGGCGCCCGCGTCGCCTCCCGTTCCGCCCGCACCGCGCCCGTCTTCAACCCGGCGACCGGCGAACAGACCGCGACCCTCGGCCTGTCGACGGCCGCGGAGGTGGAAGAGGCGATCGCGGCGGCGAAAGCCGCCTTCCCCGCCTGGCGCGACACGCCGCCGATGAAGCGGGCGCGCCACATGTTCCGCTTCAAGGAACTTCTGTCCGCCCATGCCGACGACATCGCGCGGGCGATCTCGGCGGAGCACGGCAAGACGCATGACGATGCGCTGGGCGAGGTCGCGCGCGGCATCGAGGTGGTGGAGTTCGCCTGCGGCATTCCGCATCTGCTGAAAGGCGAATTCGCCCGCAACGTCGGCCCGGCCATCGACAGCTATTCCGACCGTCAACCGCTCGGGGTCGTCGCCGGCATCACGCCGTTCAACTTCCCGGCGATGGTGCCACTGTGGATGTATCCGATCTCGGTCGCCTGCGGGAACACCTTCGTCCTCAAGCCGTCGGAGCGCGACCCGTCGGCGGCGATGGTCGTCTACGATCTCTTCCAGAAGGCCGGGTTCCCCGACGGGGTGCTCAATGTCGTGCACGGCGACAAGGAGGCGGTCGACGTCCTGCTGACGCATGCCGATGTGAAGGCGATCTCCTTCGTCGGCTCGACGCCGATCGCGGAATACGTCTATGCGACCGGCACCGCCCACGGCAAACGCGTGCAGGCGTTGGGCGGGGCGAAGAACCACATGATCGTCATGCCCGACGCCGACATGGATCAGGCGGCGGACGCGCTGATGGGCGCGGGCTACGGCTCGGCCGGCGAGCGCTGCATGGCGATCTCGGTCGCCGTGCCCATCGGCGAGGACACCGCCGACCGGCTGGTCGAAAAGCTCAAGCCCCGGGTGCAGGGGCTCAAGATCGGCCCCGCCACCGATCCGGACGCGGAGATGGGGCCGCTGGTGACGGACGCCCACATGCGCAAGGTGTTGGGCTACATCGACCAGGGCGAAAAGGAAGGCGCGGAACTGGTCGTCGACGGGCGCGGCTTCTCGCTTCAGGGCTACGAGAACGGCTATTTCGTCGGCGGCACGCTGTTCGACCGGGTGACGAAGGACATGACGGTCTACCGGGAGGAGATCTTCGGCCCGGTGCTGTCGGTGGTGCGCGCCGGCGGCTACGACGAGGCGCTCGATCTGATCAATTCCCACGAATATGGCAACGGCACCGCGATCTTCACCCGCGACGGGGACGCCGCGCGCGCCTTCGCCGACGGCATCGAGGTCGGCATGGTCGGCATCAACGTGCCGATCCCGGTGCCGGTCGCCTATTTCTCCTTCGGCGGCTGGAAGCGTTCGCTCTTCGGCGATCATTCGATCTACGGCGCGGAAGGCGTGCGCTTCAACACCCGGCTGAAGACGGTGACCACCCGCTGGCCGGCCGGCATCAAGGACGGGGCGGTCTACACCTTCCCGAACATGGACTAGGGCGTTCGACAGACTGACAGGCATCCCGTCGGGGGGAGCCGGCGGGCACAAGCGCCACCGCAAGGCATCACCACCGGAAGGGAGCAGACATGAACGCACCGGCCAAGAACATCCGCATCGACGGCGACCGGCTGTGGGACAGCCTGATGGAGATGGCCAGAATCGGACCCGGGGTCGCCGGCGGCAACAACCGCCAGACGCTGACCGACGCCGACAACGAGGGCCGCAAGCTGTTTCAGGCCTGGTGCGAACAGGCCGGCATGTCCATGGCCGTGGACACCATGGGCAACATGTTCATGACGCGCGCGGGCACCGATCCGGACGCCGATCCGGTCTACGTCGGCTCGCATCTCGACACCCAGCCGACGGGCGGCAAATACGACGGCGTGCTCGGCGTGCTCGGCGGACTGGAACTCATCCGCACGCTCAACGACCTCGACATCAAGACGAAACGGCCGATCGTCGTCACCAACTGGACCAACGAGGAAGGCACCCGCTTCGCCCCGGCCATGCTGGCCTCGGGCGTCTTCGCCGGCATGCACGACCAGGACTGGGCCTACGGTCGCGTCGACGCCGAGGGCAAGGCGTTCGGCGACGAACTGAAACGCATCGGTTGGGTCGGCGACGAGCCGGTGGGATCGCGCAAGGACAGGATCCACGCCATGTTCGAACTGCACATCGAGCAGGGCCCGATCCTCGAGGCGGAAGGCAAGGACATCGGCGTCGTCACCCACGGCCAGGGCCTGTGGTGGCTGCAGGTCACGGTGACCGGAAAGGACAGCCACACCGGCTCCACGCCGATGCCGATGCGCCGGAATGCCGGTCTCGGCATGGCGCGCCTGACGGAGCTGGTGCACGAGATCGCCATGAGGCATCAGCCCCGCGCGGTCGGCGCCATCGGCCACTGCGACGTCTATCCCAATTCCCGCAACGTGATCCCGGGCAAGGTGGTCTTCACCATCGACTTCCGCTCGCCCGACCAGACGATTCTCGACGGCATGAAGGCGGAATTCGAGGACCGCGCGCCGAAGATCGCCGAGGACCTGGGGCTTTCGCTGGAGATCGAGCCGGTCGGGCACTTCGACCCCGTCACCTTCGACGAGGGCTGCGTCACTGCCGTGCGCTCGGCCGCCGAACGGCTGGGCTACAGCCACATGGACATCGTCTCGGGCGCCGGCCACGACGCCTGCTGGATCAACCGCATCGCGCCCACCTCGATGATCATGTGCCCCTGCGTCGACGGGCTGTCGCACAACGAGGCGGAGGAGATTTCGAAGGAGTGGGCGACCGCCGGCGCCGACGTGCTTCTGCACGCGGTGCTGGAGAGCGCGGAGATTGTGGAGTGAGGGAAATCAGCCTATGATCCCCCGGTTGCACCACGAAAGGCGAGCCTTATGGCCGTGGATCCCCGCGAGGGCGTCACGAACGAGCTGCTGCTGGAAACGCTCAAGGCGATCCAGGGCACGCTTGCGCGCCACTCCGACGACCTTCGCGAGATCAAGACCCGACTTGGGATACTCGAGGCGCAATATGCCAGCCTTTCGACGCGCGTCGATCGGATGGACGAGCGGCTGGCGCGGGTTGAAAGACGGCTCGGCCTGGTCGAGGTCTGAAATCCGCTTTGTCAGGTTCGAGGACGACATTTGCTCCCTGACGCTTTGCTCTCCTGCACGTTCATCCGATGAGAATCGTCGGGTGCGCATCGGATTCGAACAGCCGGAGAGTCGATCCGAAAGCGGCAATGACCCGGTGACCCGCCATTGGCCATGGCGATGTAAAGCAATGGAGATCTCCAAGGACTTGGCGACCGCCGGCGCCGACGTGCTGCTGCACGCGGTGCTGGAGAGCGCGGAGATTGTGGAGTGAGGGACTTGCGTTGTGCCTGATGCGGCATTGCCGTGCCTCTCCGATCCCGGGTCGCGGCTTCGCCTTGCCCGGGAGGACGCGGAAATGGAGGAAACCCGCTCCGACGTCATCCCGGACGAGCGTCAGCGAGATCCGGGATCGGGGAGCCTGCACGGGCGGAGGCCGGGCGCATTCTGAGGAGCACTAGACCGCGGCAATCCAAGAGCCCGGAAACGGGCCGCGCGGTATGAAGACGAAAGAGGGGACCAGAGATGACCAGCAAAGTGATCAAGGGCGGCACGGTCGTCACCGCCGATCTCACCTATGAGGCCGACGTGAAGATCGAGGACGGCACCATCGTCGAGATCGGCCCGAACCTTTCGGGCGACGAGGTGCTGGACGCGACCGGCTGCTATGTGATGCCGGGCGGCATCGACCCGCATGTGCATCTGGAAATGCCCTTCATGGGCACCTATTCGACCGACAATTTCGACAGCGGCACGCGCGCGGCCCTGGCCGGCGGCACGTCGATGGTCGTCGACTTCTGCCTGCCGGCGCCGGAGCAGTCCCTGCTCGAGGCGATCCAGATGTGGGACAACAAGTCGACGATGGCCCATTGCGACTATTCCTTCCACATGGCGATCACCTGGTGGAGCGAGCAGGTCTTCAACGAGATGGAGACGGTCGTGAAGGAGAAGGGCATCAACACCTTCAAGCACTTCATGGCCTACAAGGGCGCGCTGATGATCGAGGACGACGAGATGTTCGCCTCCTTCCAGCGCTGCGCGGCGCTCGGCGCGCTGCCGATGGTGCATGCGGAAAACGGCGACGTGGTCGCCCAGCTTCAGGAAAAGCTGCTCGCCGAGGGCAACAACGGGCCGGAAGCGCACGCCTATTCCCGTCCGGCGGAAGTCGAGGGCGAGGCGACGAACCGCGCGATCATGATCGCCGACATGGCCGGCGTGCCGGTCTATGTGGTGCACACCTCCTCGGAGCAGGCGCATGAGGCGATCCGCCGGGCCAAGCAGAACGGCATCCGCTGCTACGGCGAGCCGCTGATCCAGCATCTCACACTGGACGACAGCGAGTACCGGCATCCGGACTGGGATCACGCGGCGCGGCGGGTGATGTCGCCGCCTTTCCGCGACAAGAAGCACCAGGACAGCCTCTGGGCCGGCCTGCAATCGGGCTCCTTGCAGGTGGTGGCGACCGACCATTGCGCCTTTACCACGGAGCAGAAGCGCACCGGCATCGGCGATTTCACCAAGATCCCGAACGGCACCGGCGGTCTGGAAGACCGCATGCCGATGCTGTGGACCCACGGCGTCGAGACGGGTCGGCTGACCAAGAACGAATTCGTCGCCGTCACCTCGACGAACATCGCCAAGATCCTCAACATGTACCCCAAGAAGGGCGCGATCCTGGTCGGCGCGGATGCCGACATTGTCGTCTGGGACCCGGCGAAGGAAAAGACGATCGCGGCCGCCAATCAGGTCTCGGCCATCGATTACAACGTCTTCGAGGGCAAGCATGTGAAGGGGCTTCCGCGCTTCACTTTGACGCGGGGACGCCTCGCCTTCGACGACGGCAAGGTGATCGACAAGCAGGGGCACGGCAAATTCGTCAAGCGCACGCCGTTCCAGGCGGTCAATGCCGCGCTGTCCACCTGGAAGGAACTCACCGCGCCACGCAAGGTGGAGCGCACGGGCATTCCCGTCAGCGGGGTGTGAGACCCGGGGCGGCCCTCAATGCCGAGGGCCGCCGCGATTATGCGGCATGCGGACGGAGACACGAGTGAGCCAGGGACACGCGACCACCACGGACGACGCAGCGGCGACGGCGGGGTGCCGATCCGTCATCGACATCGACAAGCTGTCGCTCACCTTTCAGACAAACGACGGTCCGGTGCATGCGCTGTCGGACATTGAGCTGACCATCGAGGAGGGCGACTTCGTCTCCTTCATCGGGCCGTCGGGCTGCGGCAAGACCACGCTTCTGCGCGTCATCGCCGATCTGGAGCAGCCGACCGGCGGCACCATCTCGGTCAACGGCATGAGCCCGGATGCAGCGCGGCTGGCGCGCGCTTATGGCTACGTCTTTCAGGCCGCCGCGCTCTATCCCTGGCGGACGATTGCCGACAACATCGCCCTGCCGCTGGAGATCATGGGCTTTTCCCGGGAAGAGCGCGCGGCGCGCATCGCGAAGAACATGGAGCTGGTCAATCTCGCCGGCTTCGAGCGCAAGTATCCCTGGCAATTGTCGGGCGGCATGCAGCAGCGGGCCTCCATTGCCCGGGCGCTCTCCTTCGATCCCGATCTGCTGCTGATGGACGAGCCCTTCGGCGCGCTCGACGAGATCGTGCGCGATCACCTGAACGAACAGCTCCTGAAGCTGTGGGACAAGACCCACAAGACCGTCGTCTTCGTCACCCACTCGATCCCGGAAGCGGTGTTCCTGTCGACCAAGATCGTGGTGCTCTTCCCGCGCCCGGGTCGCATCTACGACGTGATCGAAAGCGACCTGCCGCGCAACCGCACCCTCGACATCCGCGAGACGCCGGAGTTCCTGAAAATCGCGCATCGCGTGCGCGAGGGTCTTCGGGCGGGGCATTCCTATGACGACTGAGACATGCCGACGGAGAGGGGCCCATGACAGCTGAGGCGGTGCGATTCCGGGTCGGCTGGCGGGCGACGCGGATGACGCGGGCGCGCGACGGCGATGGCGAGCGCTTCACCGTCCTGTCACGGCAGAAGCCGCTCGCAACGGCTTTTGCCTTGCTGCCCGTGGGCTTCCTGGCCGTCGCCACGGTGATTTATGCCCGCGCGCATCTCGATATCGTCACCGCCGCGATGGTCGGCCTGCTCGGCTACATGCTCTACGAGCTGGCGCGGGCGAACTTTGGTTCGATCTTCGTGCGTCTCGGACCGCACGTGGAGGTCGCCGCGATGCTTCTGCTTCCCGGGATTGGCGCGGTGCCCCTGGGTCCGAGGCGGAGCTGGCCGCTGTCGGCACTGTCCAACGTCGCGCTGCTGCAGACGGAATACGGAAAGGCCAAGGCGAAGCCCGTCGACTGGCCGGGCTTCGGTCTGGAGATCAAGAGCGAGCGGGCCGCGCCGCAGCGCTTGGTCTCCGGCGTGACGCTGGAGCAGGCGCAGACCCTGCGCGAGGCGATCCTTGCGCGCGTGGAGCGGGCGACGCGGGAGGCGGCTTCATGAGCGCAGCGTCGCAGATGCCCACCGTGCAAGCCGCATCGACGTCCGGCACGACGAAGCGCCTCGGGCGCTTGTCCATCTACACCGACGAGATCGGCACCTGGATCGAGGTGACGGCCCGCCGCCCCCTGCCGGTCCTGGTGTTCCTGCTGATCGCGCTGGCCGGCTGGTCGATGGCGGGCTTCGTGTCGGTGTCCATGCTGTTTGGCTCCTTTGGCGGGCCGCCGGCGTTCTCCGTCTTCATCGCCGTGTGGTGTTCGCTCTGGGCCGCCGGCTGGGTCGCCATTGCCGCCGGCATCGTGTGGATGCTCGCCGGCCGCGAGATCCTGATCCTGCGCGACGGCGTGCTGACCAAGCGGCTGGTCCTGCCCTGGGTCGGGATCACCCGCGACTATGCGGCGGAGCTTGTGTCCGACCCGCGCCGCAACGAGGAGACCGGCGATCCCGACATTGCCCAGCACGAGGGGGTCGGCTTTCCGCTCGGGCGCTATGGCGCGGTCGCCTTCGAGCACGACGGACAGACCGTTTATATCGGGGCCGCGCTCGGGCCCAAGGCGGGCGATGCCCTGCTCGCGTCTCTTGAAACCTGGCTTGCGCGAAAGGAGGTGGCCGCATGACCGGCGAAACCCGGAAGATCGGCCGTCTGAGCATCTATTCCGACGCCGTCGGAACCTGGATCGAGGTGGCCTCGACCCGCAACGGGCCCGGCCTCGTGTTCCTCGGTCTGTGGCTTTTCGGCCTGAGTTTCGCCGGCTATCTGTCCCTGTCGCTGATGACCGCGCCGATGGAGGCCCCGGTCTTCGTCCAGTTCACCCTGTCCGTCTGGGCCGCGATCCTGACGCTGGCCTGGCTCGCGACCTTCCTGTCGATGATCTGGATGGTCCTGGGCCGCGAGGTCCTGATCCTGCGCGACGACACGGTGACGAAGCGCCTCGTCCTGCCCTTCATCGCCCGCTCCTGGCACTACCCGGCGGGGCAGGTCCGCGAGCTGCGCCGTGTCGAAGACAGGCCGCAACCCGAGGTTCCCCAGCATGCGGAACAGCACGAGGGCCTCGGCCTTCCGGTCGGGGCCTATGGGGCGATCGCCTTCGACTGCGACGGACGCACGGTGCACTTCGGCGCGGCGCTGAAGCCGCCCGCGGCGGCCGCGCTGCTTGAGGCCGTGGAGACTTGGTTCGAGCGGAGGCAAGACGCGGCATGACCTCGACGACGCTGTCTCCTCCCGCCCGCTCCCCCCTCGCCGGCCTGATGCAGGGCACCGCCGGGCCCGTGCTCGTGGTCGTCGCGGCCATCGTCGCGATCTGGTACGGCGCCGCCGTCCTTCTCAACACGCCGTTTCAGCAGGGCATCTACGAGCGCGCCGGCCAGACCGACGTGCCGCTGACGCGGCTGATCGCCGACACGCTGGCGCAGGACCGGCCCGTGCTGCCCGCCCCGCATCAGGTCGCCGTCGAGATCTGGGAGACGACGGCGGAAAAGAGCGTCACCTCGAAGCGCAGCCTCGTCTATCACAGCGGCATCACGCTGTCCTCGACCCTGCTCGGCTTCCTCTTCGGAACCGCGCTCGGGATCGTGCTCGCCATCGGCGTGGTGCATTCGCGCGTGCTCGACAAGAGCCTGATGCCCTGGGTGATCTCCTCGCAGACGATTCCCATCCTGGCGATCGCCCCGATGATCATCGTCGTTCTCAACGCGGTGGGGATCTCGGGCCTGCTGCCCAAGGCCTTCATCTCCACCTATCTCTCCTTCTTCCCCGTCACGGTGGGCATGGTGAAGGGGCTGCGCGCGCCCGAACTCATCCAGCTCGATCTGATGAAGACCTATTCCGCGAGCACCTCGCAAACCCTGTGGAAGCTGCGGCTTCCCTCCGCCATGCCCTATCTCTTCGCCTCCATGAAGATCGGCGTCGCGGCAAGCCTTGTCGGTGCCATCGTCGGCGAACTGCCGACGGGCGCCGTCGCGGGCCTGGGTGCCCGCCTGCTGGCCGGTTCCTACTACGGGCAGACGGTGCAGATCTGGTCGGCGCTGATCGTCGCCGCCGTGCTCGCCGCCGGCCTCGTCTCGCTGATCGGGGCGGCGGAAAAGCTTGTTCTCAAGCGCATGGGAATGGCCACATGAGCGCGCCCGTGACCTCGTCTCCCGCCGCGTCGTCCGCCGCCGTCCCGTCGGGGGCCGCGCGCCTCGGTCCCGTTGCGCTGGTGCTGTCGACCGGGGCGCTTCTGCTCGTCGTCGTCGGCTTCCTGTTTCCCGTGATCGACGGCGAGGGGGTGCGGCGCGATTTCGTCGATGTGCCGCTGGTGCTGCTCGGCGCGGTCGCGGCCCTGCTCGTGCTTGCCGCCTATCGGCTGAAGCGGCTGACCGGTGCGCTCGCCTGTCTTGCGCTGGGGGTCGTGTCCTATGGACTGGCCGCCGCGCTGATCGGGCTGATCGGCGGGCATCCGGGCGCGGCCGGCGGGGCGTTCTGGGCCTGTGTCGTCGTCGCCTGGGCGATGGCCTGGCTGTCGGTGGAGGAAATGGCGGCGCTCGAGCCGCGCGCGCCGGGGCTGCGCCGGGCGGTGGCCCTCGCCATCCCGCTCACCTTCGGCATCTGGCTCTTGATCCTGTGGCAGATCCTGGTCGTCGGTTTCGACGTGCCGAAGGTGCTGCTGCCGCCGCCGGCGATGATCTGGGACCGGATACTCGTGTCGCCGCATATCCTCTGGGCGGATTTCCAGCAGACTTTCCTCAAGGGCGTTCTGATCGGCTACGCCATCGGCTGCACCGCGGGCTTTCTGGTCGCCATCCTCGCCGACCGCGTGCCCTTCCTGCGGCGCGGGCTGCTGCCGGTGGGCAATCTCGTCTCCGCCCTGCCGATCATCGGCGTCGCGCCGATCATGGTCATGTGGTTCGGCTTCGACTGGCCGTCCAAGGCGGCGGTGGTCATCGTGATGACCTTCTTCCCGATGCTGGTGAACACGGTGACCGGGCTTGCCGCGGCGGATCGCATCCAGCACGACCTGATGCACACATATGCGGCAGACTATCGCCAGACCCTGCTCAAGATGCGGCTGCCGATGGCCATGCCCTTCGTCTTCAATGCCTTGAAAATCAACTCGACCCTTGCCCTCATCGGGGCCATTGTTGCGGAATTCTTCGGCACGCCGATTGTCGGCATGGGCTTTCGCATCTCCACCGAGGTGGGGCGCATGAACGTCGACATGGTCTGGGCGTCGATCGCCGTTGCGGCGCTCGCCGGATCTCTTTTCTACGGCTTGGTGGCCCTCGTCGAACGCTGGGTCACCTTCTGGCATCCGTCAGTCCGGGGATAACGGGCGGCGGGGCCGAAACCAGAGGGAGTAGCAGATGAAACGGACATTGCTTGCCGCGGCCGCGCTCGCCCTGGCCTTCGGGCCGGCACAGGCGGCCGACGAGGTCACCTTGCAGTTGAAGTGGGTCACCCAGGCCCAGTTCGGCGGCTATTACGTGGCCAAGGACAAGGGCTTCTACGAGGAGGAAGGCCTGGACGTCACGATCAAGCCGGGCGGCCCGGACATCGCGCCGCCGCAGGTGATCGCCGGCGGCGGGGCCGACGTGATCGTCGACTGGATGCCGTCGGCGCTGGCGAGCCGCGAACGCGGCGTGCCGCTGGTCAACATCGCCCAGCCCTTCGCCCGGTCGGGCATGATGCTGACCTGCCTGAAGGAGACGGGCATCACCAAGCCGGAGGACTTCCGCGGCCGGACGCTCGGCGTGTGGTTCTTCGGCAACGAGTATCCGTTCCTGTCCTGGATGAGCCAGCTCGGCATTCCCACCGACGGCAGCGACGACGGCGTGACGGTGCTCAAGCAGGGCTTCAACGTCGATCCCCTGCTGCAGAAGCAGGCCGACTGCATCTCAACCATGACCTACAACGAATACTGGCAGGTCATCGACGCCGGCATTCCCGAGAGTGAGCTCGTCGTCTTCAAATACGAGGATCAGGGCGTGGCGACGCTGGAGGACGGTCTCTACGTCCTTGAGGAGAACCTCGAGGACCCGGCCTTCGTCGACAAGATGGCCCGCTTTGTGCGCGCCTCGATGAAGGGCTGGGCCTATGCGCGGGAGAACCCGGACGAGGCGGCCGACATCGTGCTGGAAAACGACGCCACCGGCGCGCAGACCGAAAAGCACCAGCGCCGCATGATGCGCGAGATCAACAAGCTGACCGAAGGGGCCGACGGACGGCTCGACCCGGCGGACTATCAGCGCACCGTGATGACGCTCTTGAGCGGCGGCTCCGACCCGGTCATCACCAGGGAGCCGGAAGGCGCGACGACCACGGCCGTCACCGACAAGATGTAACCGCCGATCCGGCAAATCATGACGCGGGGGTGCGCAATCCACCCCTGCGTATTTCTTCGTAAATACAACCCTTGATTAATTTTTCGACCGCAGGTTGGGTAGAAAAAAATCATTTCCTAGGAAACGGGCTGCCGTTTACTTCCTGTTATCGCGGTGCAGCGCAAGCGTATCGTGAGGCGGCGGGCGGAAACCGGCGCATCCACGAAGCGACCAGGTGGCCCCATGTTCAAGAATGCGTCGATCACGGTGAAGCTCGTCGTCACGAGCAGCCTTGTGCTGTTCCTGACACTTGTCTGCGGAATATCCATCATTGCATGGCAATCGTCCCGGATCGCCAAGGACATCGCCATCGGCGAGGCCCGCGCAGTCGGCGAGCGTGAGGCCCAGTCGATCCGCCGTCAGCTCGAAAAGGGCCTGACGACCACGCGGAGTCTGGCCGAGGCCTTCACGGTCCTGAAGGCCAAGGGCGTGACCGACCGCCAGGCCTGGACGGAAATCGTCGTGCAGAAGGTGCGCGGCGACAAGACGCTGTCGGGCGCCTGGGGCGTCGTCATCACCGACGAACTCGACGGGCGCAACGCGGACTTCGCGAATGCCGACAGCTGGCACGACGCGACCGGGCAGTGGCGGCCCTATGTCTACCGCAATGCAGACGGCTCGCTTGGCCACCGTCCCACGGGCGAGATCACCGATGCGCCCGACAAGGAATGGTTCAACCACACCTACCGCACCGGCGATCTTTTCGCGACCGAACCCTACACCTGGCCCGTCGGCGACGACATGGCGATCGGCGTGTCCATGTCCGCGCCCATCATGGATGGATCCAAGATCCTGGGTGCGGCCGGCATCGATGTCTTCGCCACCGGCTTTTCGGAAGAGCTTGCCAAGATCAAGCCGCTGGGCACGGGCATGATCATGCTTGTGTCGCAGGTCGGTACCTGGGTGGCGCATCCCGATACCTCGCTGATCGGCAAGCCGTTCCGCGAGGCGTTCGTCGACGACGAGGCGGCCGGCGCCGATCAGGCGCTTGCGGCGATCGCGGACGGCCGGGCGCTGGACTACACCGGCTTCTCCCGCGCGCTCGGCGAGGACGTGATGCGCATGGTCATTCCGGTGGAGATCGGCGAGACCGGGCAGACATGGTCGGTGCTCGTCAGCGTGCCGCTGTCGAGCCTGAACGTGGCTTCCAACACCATCGTGATGTGGATCGTCGGCGTCGGCCTCGTGCTGCTCGTCGGCGTCGGCGCGGCGCTTTACATCGTCGGCCAGCGCATCATCCGCAAGCCGGTGGAGCGCACGCTCGACCACATCCAGGCGCTGATCGACGGCAATTACAGCGTCGACATCGACACCGCCGAGCGCTCCGACGAGATCGGCCGCATCGGCAAGGCGCTCGAGGTCTTCCGCGAGAAGTCCGCGCAGGCGGAAAGCCTGTCGGCCCAGCAGGAGCAGGAGCAGAAGCGCCGCATCGCCCGCGCCGAGGAGGTCGCCCGGCTGACCGGCGATTTCGACGCCTCCGCCGCGCAGCTTCTGGCATCGGTGGCCCATTCGGTCGAGAACCTGAACGCCGCCGCCGGCGAACTGACCGGCGCGGCGGAAAACACCAGCGCCCAGAGCACGGCCGTTGCGGCCGCCTCGGAAGAGGCCTCCTCCAACGTCGGCACCGTGGCGGCGGCGGCCGAGGAACTGTCGGCCTCCGTCTCCGAGATCTCGCGCCAGGTGCGCGCCTCCGCCGATATCGCGGAGAGCGCGGTGTCGCAGGCGGAGCAGACCAACACCAAGATCGAGGGCCTGTCGATCGCCGCAAGCCGCATCGGCGAGGTGGTGAAGCTCATCAACGACATCGCCGAACAGACCAACCTTCTGGCGCTCAACGCGACCATCGAGGCGGCGCGCGCCGGCGAGGCCGGCAAGGGGTTCGCCGTGGTCGCGGCGGAAGTGAAGGAACTCGCCACCCAGACCTCCAAGGCCACCGACGAGATCGTCGCCCAGATCCAGCAGGTGCAGACGGAAACCGACGGGGCCGTCGGCGCGATCCGCGAGATCTCCCGCACCATCGAGGAGATCAACCGGATCTCCGGCGATATCGCGGCGAGCGTCGAGCAGCAGGGGGCCGCGACCAACGAGATCGCCATGAACGTCCAGGAGGCGACCGCCGGCACGCAGGATGTGTCGCGCAACATCGCGGGCGTCTCCGAAGCGGCGCAGCTGACCGGCAGCGTGGCCCTGCGCATCCGTCAGGACGCCGAGACGCTGCAGAACGAGGAAAAGCGCCTGCGGCAGAACGTGGAAGCCTTCCTCTCAGGGATCCGCGAGGCGAGCTGACCGAGCCGCCGTTGCTGCCGGGACCACCGGCTCCAAACAGGCGAAAGGCGCGCCCCGGGGCGCGCCTTTCGTCGTTTCGCGGCAGGGAAGACCGGACGCGCGCGCCTTTTCCCCCTTCATCCCCCTTCATCCCCCTTCATCCCCCTTCGCCGGCCGCCTCGCGACGGCGCGACAGCGCGCGGGCGATGAGCGGCGAGATCATCGGCACCACGAGCACCAGCACCGCGACCACCAGGATGGTCAGCGTCAGCGGGCGCTCCCACAGGAACGACCAACTGTCGTTGTTGATGATGAGCGCGCGGCGCAGGTTTTCCTCCATCATGCCGCCGAGGATGAACCCCAGCAGCATCGGCGCCATCGGCATGTCGAGCAATCTCAGCACAAGTGCGGCGACCGCGAAGATCACCATCAGCTGGATGTCGAAGGTGTTGAACGATACGAAATAGACGCCGATCAGCGAAAAGAACAGGATCATCGGCACCAGCACCGTGTGCGGCAGGGCGAGCACGCGGGCGATATAGGGGATCAGCGGCAGGTTCAGGATCAGCAGGATCACATTGCCGATGTACATCGAGATGATGACCGACCAGAACACCTCCGGATTTTCCTGAAAGAGGCGCGGTCCCGGCTGGATGCCGTAGGAAATCAGCGCCCCCAGCATGATCGCCGTGGTGCCCGAGCCGGGGATTCCCAGTGTCAGGAGCGGCACGAAGGAGCCCGACGAGGCGGCGTTGTTGGCCGTCTCGGGCGCGGCCAGCCCGCGCACCGAGCCATGGCCGAAGAGCTTGCCCTTCTTCGGACCGGCAAGCCGCTGTTCCATGCCGTAGGCGAGGAAGGAGGCGATGGTCGCGCCGGCGCCCGGCAGCACCCCGACCAGAAAGCCGAGCACCGAGGAGCGGCCGACGACGGGCGCCATTTCCTTCACCTCCTCGCCGCTGAGCTTCATCGAGCCGAGGTTGGCGTTGGCCTCCTTCTCGCGCGCCGCCTCTTCCGCCGTGCGCGGTTTCAGCACCGACATCAACGCCTCGGAGAGCGCGAAGGTCGCCATTGCGAGCAACAGGAAGGAAATGCCGTCGATCAGGTCGATCATGCCGAAGGTGAAGCGCTGGATGCCCTGCGTCTCGTCCGTGCCGACGGTGGAAAGCATCAGCCCCAGCACGGTCATCAGCAGCGCCTTGATGACATTGCCGCGCCCGGCAAAGGCGGCGACGGCCGTCAGCCCCAGCACCATCAGCGCGAAATAGTCCGTCGACTGGAAGGCGAGCGATACCTTGGCCAGCGACGGCGCGGCGAACAGGAGGAAGATCGCCGCGATGGTGCCGCCGGAAAACGACGCATAGGCGGCGATCGCCAGCGCCTTGCCGGCGTGCCCCTGTTTCGCCATCGGATAGCCGTCGAAGGCGGTTGCGACCGTGCCGGCAATGCCCGGCGCGTTGATCAGGATCGAGGAGGTCGACCCGCCGAACACCGCGCCGTAGTAGACGCCGGCCATCAGGATGAGCCCGGTGGCGGGATCGAAGCCGTAAGTGATGGGGATCATCAGCGCGATGGCCGAGATCGGCCCGAGACCCGGCAGCATGCCGATGAAGGTTCCGGCGAAACAGCCGATCACGACCATCAGGATGTTGATCGGGGAAATGGCCGTGTTGAGACCGATGAGAATGCCGTCGAGCATGGCCTATCTCCCGAATCCGAGGATGTCCGGCAGCGGCGCGATATAGACGCCGAGGAACTGGGTCATCAGCGTCCAGAAGAAGACGACGACCGCGACCGAGGTGGCGACCACCATCCCCCACCGCCGTTCGCCGAGCACCGTCATGCCGCCGATGAGAAAGACCGAGGTGGCGAGCAGGAAACCGAAGGGGCGCACGGTGAGGCCGTAGATCACCATCAGGACGCAGAGCATCAGCACCTTGCCGAGCGGAAAGCCGTGGTCCGGCACGCGCCGCAGCAGGCGCGCCATGGTCTCCCGCCAGCGCGCGTCTGCCGCCCGGTCCGCCTCGCGCAGCGGCTTGAACAGCAGCGCGAGCGACAGGACGACGCCGAGCACGGTGAGCGCCTGGGGCAGGGTGCGGGCGGTGAAGGCCTGATTGGCCTGAAACGGCAGGAGCGGGATGTTGAAGATCATCGCCCCGTAGCCGAGCGAGAAGGCGAGCAGAAGAAGCGCGCCGATACGGTCGCGGGTCAGCATCGCGGATGGCCGATCCTTGAATTGCGAGGGAAAGGACGTGCGACGGTTCCGAGGGCACGGCGCCGCGGCCGCGCCCCCGGGACACTCCGGCGATCACAGGAAGCCGAGTTCCTTCATCAGCCCGCCGATTTCACGCTCCTGCTTTTCCAGGAAGGCGGAGAAATCCTCGCCCGGGTTGAAGATGTTGACCCAGCCGTTGCGCGCACGCACGGTTTCCCACTCCGGGGTGTCGTACATCTTGGTGAAGGCGTCGATGTAGGCCTTCTGCTTCTCCGCCGACAGGCCCGGCGCGCCGAAGAAGCCGCGCCAGTTCACGAATTCCGCGCCGGCCGCGCCCGCCTCGATGCAGGTCGGCACATCGGTCGCCGCCGGCAGCCGCTCGGCCGAGGTCACGCAGAGGATGCGGACCTGGTCCTGCTTGGCCAGTTCGATCGCCTCGCCGAAGCCCGTCGACAGTGCCTGGATCTCGCCCGACAGAAGGCCGGCCATGGCCTTGCCGCCCGCGTCGTAGGGCACGTACTTCACGTCGGTCGGATTGCCGCCGGCGCCCTTCATGATCATCGCGGCGACGAGGTGGTCCATGCCGCCGGCGACCGAGCCGCCGCCGAGCGAGACGCTGGTCGGATCCGCCTTGAAGGCGGCGGCCAGCGCGCCGAAGTCCTGGATGTCGCTGTCGGTGTGGACGACCAGCGCGGCATAGTCGCCGATGGTGCCGGCGATCGGCGTGAGATCGCGGAAGGACTGCGGAAACACCTTCTGCAGGGAGCGGATGACGATCGGCGTGGAGTTCACCATCAGCGTGTCGTCCGCCTTGTCGGCGATCTCGATCAGATGCGCGATGGCCTTGCCGCCGCCGCCGCCGGACATGTTCTCGTAGGAGGCCTGGCCGACGATGCCGGCCTTGGTCAGCGCCTCGCCGGTGCCGCGCGCCGTGCCGTCCCAACCGCCGCCGGCGCCGCCGGGCACGAGGAAGTGAATGGACTCGATGTCGGCGGCCTGCGTACCCGCGCTGGCGACGGCGAGCCCGAAGGCGGCGGCGACGGCCACCAGGCCGCGTCGTGTGGTCTTGCTCATTGATGTTCCTCCCGCCATCGCCCGCGGACCCCGTGGAGCGCCCGACCGGCGATGGTGTTCCTGGTTCTTGAAGGGGCCCCTCCTTGAAGGGCTGATCCGCCGTCCGCCCGGGTGCCTCCACACCCGCGCGTCCGCAGCGGCCGGCGCCGCGCGAACGACACCGGACGCTCACTCTGCCACGCTTGTCTGACGTGAAGCTGTCGCTGCGTCGCAAAAGGCTTGCTGCGGCCGCGAAGGTCTATTGCGTGCGTAGCGCCCGGTTCCAGCGCTCGATCAGCCGCTGGCGTTTCACCTGGTCGAGATAGACCACGAGCGCGGGCGCCACCGCGATCGGGCGCAGGCGGGTGCCGTAGACCCGGCGCAAGCCGGTTGCCGTGTTGGCGCCGTCGAGATCGGGATGCAGGGCCGGCAGGCCGAGATCGTCCGACATCACCCGCTGGCCCTCGCGCGACAGCAGGAAATCGAGAAAGGCGGCGCCGAGATCGGGGGCGGCGGCGGCGCGCGGCACCAGCCCGATGCGCGACATCACGACCGTGTAGTCTTCCGGCAGCACGATGCCGAGGTCCGGCGCGCTCTTCGCCCAGGCCGCGGCATAGGAGCCGAGAATGTTGTAGCCGAGCAGAAACCGGCCGTCGGCGACCCGTTCGACGATGGCCGAGGAATTGGAATAGAGCTTCACGCCGGCCGCGCCGAGCGCGTTGAACAGGCTCCAGATGTCGCGGTTGTGCTCGCGGTCGCGCGCCAGAAAGAACAGCCCCAGCCCGGCACGTTCCACATCGTAGGTGCCGACCCGGCCGTAAACATCGGCCTCGTTGGCTTTCAGGAAATCGGCCAGGGCGGCGCGTGTGCGCGGCGGCGCGCGCCCGGCGAAGGACGGCTTGTGATAGAGGATCACCGCCGGCTCGAAGGTCGTGCCATAGACCGTGTCGCGCCAGCGCGCCCAGTCTGGCAGCGCTTCGGCCGAGGGCAGGCGCACCGCCTGGGCGTAGCCGTCGTTGGCGAGTTTCACCTGCAGGTCCATCGCGGAGGAAAAGGCGAGATCGGCCGTTGGCACGCCCTGGTCCGTCTCCTCGACGATGCGGGCGTAGATGTCCTGCGTCTGCAATTCGTGAAAGGCGATGGTCACATCCGCCCGCCGGGCCTGGAAGGCGCGCAGCAGCGGTTCGGCGAGCGTCGCGTCGAGGGAGGAGTAGATCGTCAGCCGGCGCGGCTCGTCGGCCGTGGCGGGCAGGACGAGTGTCGGCGCGTCGGCGGCGCGGGCGCTGCCTGCAAGCGGCACGACCGACCCCAGCAACAGGGCGAGCGCGACAACGGGAAGCCAGGAACGAAAACGGCGGATCATGCCCGGCAGTATGTCGGTCCGTCCGGGTCCGGGGCAAGCTCTTGCCGCGAAGGCATGTCCGCGCTTGCATCGGGGCGGCGCGCTGCGGTTAAACTCGGTCGCGCTTGCCCGCCGGCCCCGCGTGCGGGGACCGTCACCGCGCAACCCGGGATGCCCCATGCGCCTGCTCATCGTCGAGGACAATGCGACCCTGGCCGCCGGCATCGCCCGGGTGATGGGCGATGCCGGCTATGTCGCCGACGTCGTGCATGACGGGGAAGGCGCGCGGGCGGCGCTCGCGACCGGGCCGTTCGATCTGGTGATCCTCGATCTGTCGCTGCCGGACACGGACGGGCTGTCCCTCTTGAGCGAGATCCGTGCGCGCGGCACGCCGACGGCGGTGCTTGTGCTGACCGCGCGCGGCGCGCTGGACGAGCGGGTACGCGGTCTCGATTGCGGCGCCGACGACTACATGACCAAGCCCTTCGACGTGGCGGAGCTGCAGGCGCGCGTGCGCGCGGTGCTGCGCCGTCATGCCGGGGCGCGCGGCGGACGGCTGGAGTTCGGGCCGCTGACCTTCGACCTCGATGCCCGCCAGGCGCTGGTGGACGGGCGTCCGCTCGACCTGACGGCGCGCGAGTTGAGCGTGCTGCAGATCCTGATCGGACGCAGCGAGCGGGTCGTGTCCAAACAGCAGATCGCCGAGCGGCTGACCGCCTTCGACGACGAGCTCTCCGACAATGCGGTGGAACAATACGTTTCGCGCCTGCGCCGAAGGCTGGAGCCGCACGGGCTGAAGATCCGCACCGCGCGCGGTCTCGGCTATGCGCTGGAAACGGCGTGAGGACGCGGCCATGAGGGCGTTGGCCATGAGGACGTTGGCCATGAGGGCGCGGCCATGAGGGCGCCGGCATGAGCGCCGATCTGCGCCCGGCGCGCCGTCCGGTCCTGCGCTCGCTCACCGGGCGCCTGCTGCTGTGGCTGCTGGTGCCCTTTTCCGTGCTGGCCGCGCTCGGTCTGGTCGACACCTACCGCGACGCGCGCGAAACCGCCAATGCGGTGCTCGACCGGGTATTGGCCGGATCGGCGCTGGCCATCGCGGAGCGCGTCGTGGTCAATGGCGACGACGAGATCGAGGTGGACGTTCCCTTCGTGGCGCTGGAGATGCTGACGAGTGCCGCCGAGGACCGGGTGTTCTACCGGGTCGACGGGCCGCCCGGCACCTTCGTCACGGGCTACCGGCACTTGCCGATGCCCGACGTGCCGGAGGGCACGCGGCTTGCGCGCCAGCCCTATTTCGCCGATGCGGTCTATCGCGGCGAGCCGGTGCGCGTCGTCGTTCTGTCGGGGGCGGCCTCGGCCACCGACCGGTCGATCGGCTACCGCGTCGCGGTCGCGGAAACCACCACGGCGCGCCGGGCGCTCGCCGAGGATATCCTGCTGCGCTCCGCGCTGCGACAGGGCTTGCTGATCGCGATAGCCGCAACGGCGGTCTTCTTCGGCGTGCGCCGGGCGCTGCGGCCGCTCGCGCGGCTGGAGGAGGCGGTCGACCGGCGCACGCCCGACGATCTCCGTCCGATCCGCCATGCGGTTCCGCGCGAGGTCGACCGGCTGGTCGCCGCGATCAACGGCTTCATGGGGCGGCTGTCGGAGGCGCTCGCCGCGCTGCGCCGCTTCACCGGCAATGCCTCGCACCAGATCCGCACGCCGCTTGCGATCATCCGCACCCAGATCGAACTGGCGCGCCGCGCCGACGATCCCGAGACGGTCCGCGCCGCGCTCGACGTGGCCGATGCGGCGGTGGCGCAAAGCGAACGCACGCTCGCCCAATTGCTGCTCTTGGCGCGTATCGACGAGGCCTCCGCCGACCGGCTCGACGCGGAGGCCGTCGATCTCGCCGATCTCGCCCGGCGGGTGACCGCTCGCGTGGAGCCGCGCGCCGCCCGCGCCCGACTGGATCTCGGGTTCGAGGCGCCCGACGGCCCGGTCTTCGTCTCCGGTCAACCGATGCTCTTGCGCGAGTTGCTGTCCAATCTTCTGGAGAACGCGATCCTGCACGCGGGCGCCGGTCATGCCGCCACGGTGCGCGTGACGCGGGCCGGCGGCACGGCCTGCCTCGAGGTGGAGGACGACGGGCCCGGCATACCGCGCGACCAGCGGGCCCGGGCGCTCAAGCGGTTCGCGCGGCTTGCCCCGCGGACCGTTGGCGACAGCGCCGGTCCGTCATCCGGTGGCACGGCCAGTGAGGGCGCCGGGCATCCTGCTGGCGACCTGGCCGGCACAGGCGCCGGGCTGGGACTTGCGATTGTCGACGAGATCGCCCGGCTGATGGGCGGGCGCATGGCGCTTGAGGCAAGCGGATCCGACGCGCGGGGCCGCGACGTCGGGCTCACGGTGCGCATCGTCTTTCCCGCCGTGTCGGGCGGCCGGGATCACTCCGCAGACGGCGGTCCGTCGTAGGTCCAGCGGTGCCCCGGCGGGGTCGGTCCCTTGTTGCGCCCGCCCTGCTCCATCTGCTCCCAGGCGTGCGCCAAGAGGCCCACCGAGCGCGACAGGCAGAAGAAGCCGCGCGCCAGCGGCGGCGGGCAGCCGAGTTCGGCATAGATGACGGCCGTCGCGCCGTCGATGTTCATTGGCACCGGCTTGCCCTTCTCCGCGTAAAGGGCGCCTTCGATCTCCCGGCCGATCTCAGCGATCCTGCCCGACACCGCGCCCTCGGCGGCGGCCTGATCGACCAGCGCCAGCAGACGCGGCGCGCGCGGATCGACCGGCTTGTGGAAGCGGTGGCCGAAGCCGGGAATGAACGCGCCGGCCTCGCGGCGAAAGGCGTCGAGCCCCGCGCGCACTGCTTCTGGCAGCGCGTGGTCCTCGGCGCATCGCGCGGCGATGTCGGTGTAAAGCGCGACCGCCTGTTCGCCCGCCCCGCCATGCACGTCGCCGAGCATGTTGACGCCGGTCGCCATCGCAGTGTTGAGGCCCACGCCGCAGGTCGCCGCCATGCGCGCGGCGGCGATCGAGGGGGCCTGGGGGCCGTGGTCGACGGCGGCCACCAGCGCGGCCTCGAAGAGCCGGGCGCGCGCGCCGTCGAGCGGCGTGCCCATCACCAGATGCCAGATCATCTGCGGAAAGCTGACCGTGCCGATCAGCTCCTCCACCGGGCGGCCGCGAAAGGCGATCCGCCCCGGTGCCATGTCGATGATCGCCGTGCGCCACCAGTCGGCGACGGGATCGCCGGATGGTTCGCTCATATCACGCCCTCCTTGCGCAAGGCGGCGCGGGTCGCGGCATCGCAGCCGAGCGCCTCCAGAATGTCGTCGGTGTCGCGGCCGAGTTCCGGCGGCGGCGTGTCGACGGACGGCGGTCGGCCGTTCGCCTTGATGCCGGTGCGCACCGCGCGCACGGGGCGGTCGACGCCGGGCACCGCGTCGAAACTGGCGATCATGCCGCGTTCGGCCACCTGCGGGTGCGCGAGCGCATCCGGAACGCTCAGGATCTCGCCGGCCGGAATGCCGTGCCGGCTGAGAAGGGCGACCCACTCGGCGGCATCGCGCGCGGCGAGGCTCGCCTCGATCGCTTCCTTCAGCGCATAGCGGTTCTGCTTGCGCAGCTCCCGCGTCGCATAGTCGGGATGGCGGGCGAGGTCGTCGCGCCCCAGCACCTGACACAGCGCCTGCCACTGCTCGTCCTTGTTGGCGGCGATGTTGAGCGACGCGTCGCGGGCGCGAAAGGCGCCGGACGGCGCGGAGGTCGTGTTCTCGTTGCCGTGGGCGGCGGGCGTCTGTCCGGCGATCAGCCAGTTGGAGACCACCCAGCCCATGGTGGCGAGCGTCGCCTCCAGCATCGAGACGTCGAGGAACACCGGCGCGTCGCGCGGGCCGGCCAGATGCGTGGAGATGGCGAACGCCGCCGTCAGCCCGCCGATCGTGTCGGCGACCGGATAGCCGACGCGCAAGGGCGCGCTGTCGGCGTCGCCCGTCACCGACATCACGCCGGACAGGCCCTGCACGATCTGGTCGTAGGCCGGCATGGCCCGCATCGGTCCGTCCTGACCGAAGCCGGAAATGGCGCAATAGACGAGGCGTGGATTGAGGGCCTTCAGCGTGTCGAAGCCGACGCCGAGCCGGTCCATGACGCCGGGCCGGAAGTTTTCGACCACCACATCGGCGGTCGTTGCGAGCGCCTTGAAGAGATCGACCCCGCGCGGATCCTTGAGATTGAGGGTGACGCTTTTCTTGCCTGCGTTCTGGGCGAGGAACGACACGCCCATGCCGGCGGCGTTGAGCTCCGGGTCGGCGCCGAGCTGGCGGGCGAGATCGCCGCGCCCGGGCACCTCGATCTTGATCACCTCCGCCCCGAAATGGGCGAGCTGGTGGCAGCAGAAGGGACCCGACAGGACATTGGTGAGATCCAGAACGCGGATGCCCTGAAGCGGTGCGGTCATGAAAGCCTCGCGGCGGCTGGCGATGCGCCGGCGGCGCGCGGCGTCACGCCTGCCTTGTATCGCGGGATGGGACCGTCCCGCTATAGCGCTCCTCCATCCATCGGTCGAGCGCCTGTGCCTGCGCCGCCGTGAGGCGCAGGCCGAGCTTCGAGCGTCGCCACAGCACATCGTCGGCCGAGCGGGCCCATTCCCGGTCCATCAGATAGATCACCTCGCGTTCGGTGAGCCCGGCGCCAAAATCCTGGCCGAGGTCGGCCGGCTCCCGCACCCCGTCGAGAAGGGCGTCGATCTCCGTCCCATAGGCGCGGGCGAGCCGGTACAGCAGGGCAAAGGGCAGCGCGGGCCATTTCGCGCGAAGGCCGTCGGCGAAACCGGCGAAGCCGGTGGTCGCGATATCGCCGCCCGGCAGCGGCGCATCGCCGGTCCAGGCGTCTGCGCGGGCGCCCAGTTCCGTCTCGATCCGCTCCAGCACGGAGAGCGCAAGCCGGCGATAGGTGGTGATCTTGCCGCCGAAGATGTTGAGCAGCGGCGCGCCGGGATGGGCCGCGTCGGGCCCGCGGTCGAGCTTCAGCACGTAGTCGCGGGTGGCTTCCTGCGCCTTGCTCGCGCCGTCGTCGAAAAGCGGGCGGACGCCGGAATAGGTCCACACCACGTCCTCGCGCGCGATCGGCGTGCGGAAATACTCGCTCGCCGCGTCGGCGAGATAGGCGATCTCCTCCTCGCTCGCGGCAACGTCCGCCGGATCGCCCTGGTAATCGCGGTCGGTGGTACCGATCAGGGTGAAGTCGCCCTCAAAGGGAATCGCGAAGACGATCCGCCCGTCGGCGTTCTGGAAGATATAGGCCCGGTCGTGATCGAACAGCTTGCGGACCACGATGTGGCTGCCCTGCACAAGCCGCACGTTGTGTACGTCGTTGTGCTTGAGCGCGCCTTCCAGAAGCCGGTCGACCCAGGGGCCGGCGGCATTGACCAGCAGGCGGGCGGCCACCTCGCGCGTTGTCCCGGTGTCGCGCCCGCGCAAGGTGACGCGCCAGAGGCCGGCCTCGCGGCGGGCGGCGATCACCTGCGTGCGCGTCAGGATCTCCGCGCCCCGGTCGGCGGCGTCACGCGCGTTCAGCACGACGAGGCGGGTGTCGTCGACCCAGCAGTCCGAATACTCGAAGGCGGTACGGAAGCCGGGCTTGAGCGGCTCCCCGGCCGGATCGCGCGCGAGATCGAGCGTGCGGGTCGCCGGCAAGAGTTTGCGCCCGCCCAGATGGTCGTAGAGAAACAGCCCGAGCCGCAGCAGCCAGCGTGGCCGCAGGCCCTTCGAATGCGGCAGGATGAAGCGCAAGGGGCGGATGATGTGCGGCGCGCTCGCCCACAGCACCTCGCGTTCACCGAGGGCTTCGCGCACCAGACGGAACTCGTAATGCTCCAGATAGCGCAGGCCGCCGTGGATGAGCTTCGTCGACCAGGACGAGGTGCCGCTCGCCAGATCGTTCATCTCCGCCAGGCAGACGGAATAGCCGCGCCCGGCGGCGTCGCGGGCGATGCCGCAACCGTTGATGCCGCCGCCGACGACGAAGATATCGACGTCGGGGGTGAGGGATGCTCCGCTCATGGGGCCTCCGTTTGGGATTCGGGGGAGGGGCGCGCGGAGGACGCGGTCGTGCCGGTGACCTCCAGCCGCACATCGTTGTCCCGGCAGATCGCCAGAATGGAGTCGGGCGGCGGCCGGTCGGTGACGAAAACGTCGATCTCGGCGAGATGCGCGATGCGCACCGGCGCGCCGCGCTGGAACTTCAGCGCGTCCGCCACCAGGATCGTCTGCCGGGCATGGCTGAGGATCTCGCGCGCCACCCGCACCTCGCGGAAGTCGTAGTCGTAGATCGTCCCGTCCTCGGCGATGGCCGAGGCGCCGATCACCGCGAAGTCGACCTTGAACTGGCGGATGAAATCGACCGTCGCCTCGCCGACGATGCCGCCATCGGCGGCGCGCACCTGACCGCCGGCGATGATCACCTCGACGTCGGGCGCGGTGCGCAGGATGTTGGCGACGTTGATGTTGTTGGTGATCGCCATGATGCCGCGATGCTGGCGCAGCGCCTGGGCGACCTGCTCGGTCGTGGTGCCGATGTTGAGCATGATCGAGGCGTTGTCGGGAATGAGCGCGGCCGCCGCGAGCCCGATGGCGCGTTTCTCGTCGGCGGCGATCTGCCGACGCGCGTCATAGGCGTAATTGGCGATGCCGGACGGCACGACCGCGCCGCCGTGCACGCGCTGCAACAGGCCGCGCCCGCACAGGTCGTTGAGATCCTTGCGGATGGTCTGCGGGGTGACCTCGAAGGCCTCGGCCAGCGCGTCGACGTCGACCCGCCCGTCCCGGCGGGCCAGGTCGAGAATGTCGCTCTGTCGGGGAGAGATCTGCTCCATGCGCGTGCCGTGCCTCTCGGATGTCGGTCTGCGGTGCGGTCGATCGGATATCGTCGATCGACCGCGATCGATCAGGCGGGGTCGATCAGGGGGTGTCGATCCGCGCCCGCCTTCGTTTGGGTTCGGAGTGGCGCGAATGCATCCGCAGGAGACGGGCGGCGCGCCGACGATCCCGACAACACTGCGTGGAGGATGCCCCCTGGAGGGGCCCTGGGGCAAGAAAAATTTCGTTTTGCGTTCGGTTGGGTTCGAATGAAGGTGCTGTCCGCGGCGGCGTGGCTTGCCAGCTGCGCCGACTCGCCCGATCCTTCAAGGGGTTCGCTCCACTCGAGCGGCTACCGGCGCCGGTGTCCGCCGGGGCGCCGGAAAGCAAGGCAGGAACTGGTAATGCGGGCGGGAGCGATGCGGGAGCAGGCTTGTTTCGGCGCGGTGCGCACCCTGACCGGCGGCGCAAGGATCCTGGCCGCATCGCTGGCCGGCCTGATCGCGGTCTGCATCGCGGGCCCCGCGCCGGCGAAAGTCTGGCAGAGCGGCGAGCAGATTTCGCGGATCTGCAAGGCCGACCCGCGCGACAACCCGGTCGCCGTCACCTTCTGTCTGGGCTATCTGCAGGGCGCGCTCGATGCGTTCCTGATCGGCCGCACCAACTGCATTCCCGCCGAGGTCGATGCCAACGCGCTGCGCCACGCGGTGCTGGCGCATCTCGACCGGCATCCGGAACGGGCCGAGGCGAGCGGGCCGATGCTGGTCTATGACGCCTTTCGCGCCGCCTGGCCGGCGTGCGGCCACATGCCGGCCCTGTCGCAGCGCTGAGGCCGCGGCGCTGAGGTTGGCGCCCGCGTGCAAGGCGGCGCTTGGAGCGAGCCAAACGATTCACCAACCGATTCAAAAGAGCGGTTCAAACGCAAACGCGCCGGCCAGGGGCCGGCGCGTTCGCGAAAACTCAGGCTCTTGAGCGAAGGTCCGCCGGGTCGTCAGGCGACCTGTCGGGCCAGCGCGCACTGCGACCAAAGTCCCTCGAGCGAGCGCACCAGATGGCCGATATCGCCGTCCGAATGCAGCGGCGAGGGCGTGATCCGGAGCCGCTCGGTTCCCTTCGGCACGGTCGGATAATTGATCGGCTGGATGTAGACGCCATGGCTGTCGAGCAGGATGTCGGAGAGCATCTTGCACTTCACCGGATCCTTCACCATCACCGGAACGATGTGGCTCGGGTTCGGCAGATGCGGAATGCCGAGCCGGTCGAGGCTCTGGCGCAGCGTCGCGACGCGGTTGCGATGGCGCGCGCGCAGCTGCTCGCCCTCGGCCGACTTCAGGTGCCGGATCGAGGCGCGCGCACCGGCGGCCAGCGCCGGCGGCAGCGCGGTGGTGAAGATGAAGCCGCTGGCGAAGGAGCGCACGAAGTCGCACAGCGCATGGCTTGCGGCGATGTAGCCGCCCATCACGCCGAAGGCCTTGCCGAGCGTGCCCTCGATGACGGTGAGGCGATCCATCAGCCCTTCGCGCTCGGCGATGCCGCCGCCGCGCGGGCCGTAGAGACCGACGGCATGGACCTCGTCGAGATAGGTCATGGCGCCGTATTTGTCGGCGACGTCGCAGATTTCCTTGATCGGCGCGATGTCGCCATCCATCGAGTAGACCGATTCGAAGGCAACGAGCTTCGGCCGGCCCGGCTCGATCTCGGCGAGCTGGCGCTCCAGGTCCGCCACGTCGTTGTGCTTCCAGATCCGCTTTTCGGCGCGCGAGTGGCGGATGCCCTCGATCATCGAGGCATGGTTGAGCGCATCCGACAGGACGACGCAATCGGGCAGCATCGACGCGAGCGTGCCGAGCGCGGCCCAGTTGGACACATAGCCGGAGGTGAACAGCAGCGCGGCTTCCTTGCCGTGCAGGTCGGCGAGCTCTTCCTCCAGCAGCACGTGATAATGGTTGGTGCCGGAGATGTTGCGCGTGCCGCCGGCACCGGCGCCGCAGCGCTCGATCGCCTCGTGCATGGCGTCGGTCACGACCGGATGCTGGCCCATGCCGAGATAATCGTTCGAACACCAGACGGTCACATCATGCGTGCCGTCGCCGGTGTAGCGCGTGGCGCGGGGAAACTGCCCGGCATGCCGTTCCAGATCCGCAAAAACGCGATAGCGCCCTTCCTTGTGCAGACCCTCGATCTCGCTTCGAAAGAAGCTCTCGTAATCCATTCCGGCCTCCGGGACCTCTTGCTTCCGCCCTGACGACTCGCGCCGCTCTCGTGTCACGCCTTGGCGTGTAGTTTGGTCTCGTTCCAATCTATAGCGTATTAAGAGCGAGCGTCGGAATAGGGAATATCCCGAAAGGTGAAATCACCGAACGGGTCGAAACGCCGCAGGCGCGCCGCCGGCCGTTCGGCATGCGCGCGCCCTTGCGTCACGTCGCCCCCTTCGCCATAAGTCCGCCCGGGTGCACGCGCGCCCGCGCGCCGTCCGTCGGCCGGCCGCCTTTCCCAAAGGTCCAAACTGGGGGACATCATCTTGACCAGCTTTTCGCCGCGCGTCTTTTCCGGCGTGCAGCCGACCGGCAACCTGCACCTGGGCAATTATCTCGGTGCCATCGCGCAGTTCGTGCCGCTTCAGGACCGGATGCCGACGATCTATTGCGTCGTCGATCTCCATGCGGTGACCGCGAAGTTCGAGCCCGAGCATCTGGCCCGGACGACGCGCGAGGTGACCGCCGCCTATCTCGCCGCCGGCATCGATCCGAAGAAGGCGATCGTCTTCAACCAGAGCCAGGTCAAGGAACATGCCGAGCTGGCGTGGATCTTCAATTGCGTCGCGCGGATGGGCTGGCTGAGCCGCATGACGCAGTTCAAGGAAAAGGCCGGCAAGAACCGGGAAAACGCTTCGGTGGGCCTGTTCGCCTATCCCTCGCTGATGGCCGCCGACATTCTCGCCTATCGCGCCACCCACGTGCCGGTCGGCGACGACCAGAAGCAGCATCTGGAGCTGACCCGCGACATCGCGCAGAAGTTCAACAACGACTTCGCCGAGCGCATCGCGCAGCTCGGCCTCGGCGTGCCCAATCCCACGCCCTCGCCGGAACTGCCGGACGAGCTCTACTTCCCGCTGACCGAGCCGATCATCGCCGGGCCGGCGACACGGATCATGTCCCTGCGCGACGGCACCAAGAAGATGTCGAAGTCGGATCCGTCTGATCTGTCGCGCATCAACCTGCGCGACAGCGCGGAGGAGATCGCCAAGAAGATCCGCAAGGCGAAGACCGATCCCGAACCGCTCCCGAGCGAGGAAGAGGGACTGGCCGAGCGGGCCGAGGCGGCCAATCTCGTCGGGATCTACGCCGCGCTCACCGGCGGCACCAAGGCCGACGTGCTGCGCGACTACGGTGGCCAGCCGTTCTCCGTGTTCAAGCCGGCGCTCGCGGATCTCGCGGTGTCGAAGCTCGCGCCCATGGCGGACGAAATGAACCGGCTGCTCGCCGATCCGGCGACCATCGACGCGGTGCTGAAGGATGGCGCCGAGCGCGCCGGCGCCATCGCCGAGCCGGTGCTGAAGGACGTCCGCGCCATCTGCGGGTTCCTCGACGTACGATGAGACGTGCGGTGCGACGCGCGCTGACGCGCCGCACGCGACGGGACCGCTTGCGGCCCGTCCCGATCGACCCGGCCGCGCCGCCCGCGCGGCCGGTTTCGTTTTGGGACCCGCCATGTCGGACGGGGCTTGCGCGCCCGCGGTCTCCGGCGCTAGTCTGCCAAGCGAACAAAGGCGGAACAATTACGCCGCACGCAGACAGCAAGACGCGCACAGGGAAAACAGGACGCGCGCAGGGAGCGGGAATGACCACGCAGGCGAACCGGATCGACCTCGACACGCCCTTGTGCGATGGCCGCCAGTCGGCCGCGGCGCTGCGCGTGTGGCGCGGGGCGGCGCGGCTGTTGCGCGGGCATGGCTTTGCCTGCGTGGCGGAACTGACGCTCGCGTCCGGCCGGCGGGCGGATCTCGCCGCGCTCGGGCCCAAGGGCGAGATCTGGATCGTCGAGGTCAAGTCGTCGCTGGCGGACCTGCGCGCCGATACGAAATGGCCCGACTATCGCGCCTTCTGCGATCGCCTGTTCTTCGCCTCGCACGCGGATGTGCCGCAAGACGTCTTTCCGCCCGATGCCGGGTTCATCCTGTCGGACGGCTACGGCGCGGAAATCCTGCGCGAGGCGCCAGAGCACCGGCTTGCCGCCGCGCGGCGCAAGGCGGTGACGCTGCGCTTCGCGCAAGCCGCCGCGATCCGCCTGCACGGGCTGCAGGATCCCGGTTTGGGCGGGATGGAGCGCGACCCCGGGCTCTTGTAGTCCTCCCTGTTGGCGTCCGTCCTGTTTTAGTCCGTCCTGTTTTAGTCCGGCCTGTTGTCGTCCGGCCTCATGTCGAAGAGCGATGCCACCGGGCCCGTTCGCGGGTCGCGCGCGCCCTCGGCGAGGCCCTCGGCGCGGCGCGCCGGCCGGGCCTCTTCAACGCAGTCGGACCGAAGATGGCGTTTGATACCTCTCCTTCCTCTTCCACGCCGCCGGACCGTGCCGGGCCCGGTCCCAGTCCCGGTCCCGGTCCCGGGGACCTGCGCGATCTCGTCTGCGTGGCGATCTGCACCTGCGACCGGCACGCCCCCTTGCGCCGCACGCTTCAGTCGCTCTTGCGGCAGAGTGTGGGACGCGGGTTCCGGGTCATCGTCGCCGACAACGGCCTTGCGCCGGCGGAGGTGGTCGTCGCCGCGTTCCGGGACGGGCTGGACATCGTTTACGAGCGGGTGGAGACGCCCGGTCTGACCGCCGTGCGCAACCGCTCGCTGGCCCTGGCGCGCGACAGCGGCGCGCGGTTCCTCGCCTGTATCGACGACGACGAGACGGCGGAGCCGGAGTGGCTTGCCAATCATCTGGACGAGATGGAGCAAAGCAACGCGGATATTCAGGTCGGCTTTATCGAGCCGCGGTTTCTGTCGACACCGCCCGACTGGATCGTCGCCGGCGGGTTCCATGTCGACGATTCCGGGGGTCCCACCACAGCCAACCTGCTGCTGCGTCTTTCGGTGCTGCCGGACAGCGCGCGGGACTGGTTTTCGCCCGCCTATTCCGCCTCGGGCGGGGAGGATCACGAGTTCATCACCCGCCTCGTGCGCGGCGGAGCGCGGTATCACGTCGCCCCGCACGCGCGGGTGATCGACATGGTGCCGGTGCACAGGCTCACGCTGCGCTTCGTCCTGCGCCGGGGGCTGCGGGACGGGGTCTATTTCGCGCTGTGGTCGCGCGAGGATATTCCGTCGATCGCAATGCGCACGCTCATCTGCCTGCGCAAGGTGGCGGCAAAGCTCGGCTATGCGGTCAATCATCTGGTCTGGTCGCCCGGGGCCCCGTGGCGTGCGCGCCGGGCCGGGGTCGATCTGGCAACGGCGCTCGGGATCGTGCTCGGTCTCGCCGGCGTGCGGCCGCGCTTCTACGGTCATGCGCCGCGTCGGGGCGCGTCGCGGGCACCGCGCCAGGTCAAGTCTTAAGGCGCGGATCGTGTCGGCTCGCATGCCGATCGCGGATCGGGCCGGGTCGAACCCCGGGCGCCCGTCCTAGCGCGGGGCGCGCTTGGCGAGAATGCGCTGCAGCGTGCGGCGATGCATGTTGAGCCGGCGCGCCGTTTCCGAGACGTTGCGGTCGCACAGCTCGTACACCCGCTGGATATGCTCCCAGCGCACCCGGTCGGCCGACATCGGGTTTTCCGGCGGCGGGGCCTTCTGCTCGCCGTTCGAGGTGAGCGCGGCCAGCACGGCGTCGGCATCGGCCGGCTTGGCGAGATAATCGACGGCGCCGAGCTTCACCGCCGTGACGGCGGTCGCGATGTTGCCGTAGCCGGTCAGGATCACCACGCGCGCCTCGGGCCGATGCTCGCGGATTGCTTCCACCACGTCGAGACCGCTGCCGTCCTCCAGACGCATGTCGACCACCGCGAAGGAGGGCGGGTTGTCGCGCACGCTGGTCAGCGCCTCGCCGACGCTGTCGGCGGTTTCGGTTTCGAAGCCGCGCTTTTCCATCGCGCGGGCGAGCCGCTGCTGGAAGGGGCGGTCGTCGTCGACGATGAGGAGCTTTCCGAGGGGCCCGTCGGTGCGGGTGTCGTCATTCATGAGGTGCTAACCGGACGCTGTTGATCGTGCCGCTGGTTATATGGGGCTTTGCGTGCGTGGCAATTCATCTCCGGCTCCCTGGGCTGCGGCATTTCCGCCCGCGCCATCATGCCACGTAACGACCTCCTTGCCATGCCCCTGCGCGCGTGCACCGCGTGGCCAGGCCACGCGCACCACGGCGCCGCGCGCCGGCGGCGTGCGGTTGCGCAGGCGCAGATCGGCCCCGGTGCGCTCCAGAAGCGTCTTGGCGATGAAGAAGCCGAGACCCAGTCCGCCGCCGCCCCGACCCTGGGTCTGACCCTGGCCCTGCCCCGGCTTCTGACCCTGGGTCTGGCCGCCGGAGGAGCCGGGCCGCCCGTCGCGTCCGGGGCGTGCGGTGACATAGGGTTCGCCGAGGCGCAGGATCACGTCGGACGCGAAGCCGTGCCCGTCGTCGGCGATCTCGATCGTCACGGTCTTGTCGGTCCAGCGCGCGGTGACCGAGACGGCGGACTGCGCGAAATCCACGGCATTCTCCAGAATGTTGCCGAGGCCGTAGTGGATCGCCGGGTTGCGCATGCCGATCGGCTCGCCGCCCTCGCCCTGGATGTCGACGGTGATGTCGATCCCGAAGGCGCGCGCCGGGGCGACCACATCCTCGATGAGATGCGACAGGGGCTCGCCCCGGAAATGCGCGTCGCGATCGTCCGACAGGGAGGAGAGCTTGGACAGGATGTCCCGGCAACGCTCCGCCTGCGATAGGATCAGCGCCAGATCGTCGCGCAGCGCGGCGGGGGCGGCGCCCGGCTCGGTCTCGAAGTCGCGCACCAGCTCCTTGGCGGTGAGATAGACGGTGGCGAGCGGGGTGCCCAGTTCATGGGCCGCCGCCGCCGCCAATCCGTCGAGCGCATGCAGGTGCTGCTCGCGCGCCAGCACCAGTTCGCTGGCCGCCAGCGCGTCGGAGAGCTGGCGGGCTTCCTCCGCGACGCGGAAGGCATAGGCGCCCATGAAGGCGAGCGAGCACACGAGCGCCACCCACACCCCGACCAGATAGATGCGCGGCAGGTCGAAGGACGTCTCCCCCGGCCAGGGCAGGGGCAGGTGCACGGCGGCCAGCACGGTCGCGATCACGCCGGCGAGCAAGCCCAACAACACGGTCTTGCGTGCCGACAGGCCCGTCGCCGACACCATGACCGGGGCGAGCAGAAGAAAGGCGAAGGGATTGCCCAGCCCGCCGGTGAGGAACAGCAGGCCGCCGACCTGCGCCAGATCGTAGGCGAGCTGAAGCGTCGCGGACCGCTCGGAGAGCCTGTGCGTCTGCGGGATGCGGACCTTGAGCAGGATGTTGAGCCAGATGGAGGCGGCGACGAGCCCGAGACACGGGAGAAGTGGCAGGGCATAGCCGAGCCCGAAATGCACCACGAGGAGCGTCGCGGTCTGCCCGGCGACGGCGAGCCAGCGCAGCCGGACCAGAGTGTCGAGCTTCAGCCGCCGGTGGGGAGAGCCGAGATCGGGCGTATCGGTCTGGGGCATGCGCGCATCCATGCTGATTTGGAACCGTCCCGGTTCTGGCGCGCGGGCGCGGTGGCGTCAATGAAACCTTGTGCGGGGCCGTGCGCCCGTGCTAGCCAGCGCGCGTCACATGGGTTTTCGGAAACGGCCTTCCGCATCCGCTCCTTCGCCGGCAGACGCTGCGACCGGACGCGGGACCGCCGCAAGGCATCGCGAGAGGGCATCGCGACCGCGCGCAGCGCGCGACCAGATCACGCAACCGTCGAGGATATCGAGAATGAGCGAAACGAACGATGCGGCGGCCGGCCAGGCGGCTCAGGAGGGCGGCGCGCCGGGCATGAGCATTCTGGCGCAATACATCAAGGACCTCTCCTTCGAGAACCCCAACGCGCCGGGGTCGCTGCAGCCCAAGGAGCAGCCCAAGCTCGACATCAACGTGAATGTGTCGGCGCAGCCGATGGGCGAGAACCAGTATGAAGTGGTGATCACGCTGACCGCCAACGCCAAGACGGGCGACATGACGGTCTTCGCGATCGAGCTGATCTACGCCGGCCTGTTCCGCGTGACCGGGGTGCCGCAGGAGCACATCCACCCCTTCGTGCTCATCGAGTGCCCGCGCATGCTCTTCCCCTTCGCGCGCAACATTCTGGCCGACGCCTCGCGCAATGGCGGCTTCCCGCCGTTGATGCTCGACCCGATCGATTTCGCCGCGCTCTACCGGCAGAACATGCAGCAGGCCGAGGCCGCCGGCGGCGAGGCAAAGCCGAACTGAGGTCGGTCGCCCGGCAGGCCCGGGCGACAAATGCGACCGGAAATCGCCATCGAAAACGAAAAAGCCGCGGCCCGAAAGCCGCGGCTTTTTTCATGCAAGGGTCTGACCGGGCCCCGCCCCGGATCGCCTGTTCAAGACGTCAGGCGGGCGTGTGCGGCGACGGCGCGCGACCCCGGTCGGCCATGAAGCGGTCGAACTCTTCCTGGTCCTTCGCCCGGCGCAGCTCGCGCAGGAAGCTGTCGAACTCGTTGCGCATCTCGTCGAGACGGGCGCGCTCTTCCTCGAGGCGCTTCAGCTCCCGGGCGCGATACTCGTCGAAGGCCACATTGCCCGTGTTGCCAAAGCCCGTGTCGCCAAAGGCGCCGGTGTTCAGATTGCGCTTCATGGCACTGCAGTCCCATTGCTGGCGCGCGTCGCGCGCGATGGTCTGGATCCGGTCGCCCCACAGGATGTAGGCGAGCATGGCGAGCCCGAGCGGCCAGAAGACCAGAAACCCGAGCACCATCAGGCCGATTGTCATCGGCGACCATCCGGGCCTCAGACCGGAGGTGGATGTCGCGGTGGTGGACGTCATCGTGCATGTCTCCCTACGGTTGCTAC